>NZ_JAYGHR010000001.1:163579-237414 GCF_034932365.1 Limnoraphis robusta BA-68 BA1
TTCAATAAACCCGCCCCCCAATCATAAATTAAACCAGATTAGGATATAGTCCTCTTGAGAGGACTTTACTTTTTAGACGGGGATTTTAATCCCTGGCAACTGGGAACCCGTAGAGACTAAAAAACCCGGTTTCTTTGAGAAAGCGGGTTTTTGGCTTGTACCAACGGGGAACCCGCCCCTACAACACTGGTAACTGTTAAGGGCGGGTTTATATCGGTTGTCTGTGGGAAAATAGACATTGATGTAGGGGGGCGGGTTTATATCGGTTGTCTATGGGAAAATATAGATTAATGTAGGGGGGCGGGTTTATATAGGTTATCTGTGGGAAAATAGACATTAATGTAGGGGGGCGGGTTTATATAGGTTATCTGTGGGAAGACATAGATTGGTTCGGAACCCGCCCCTACAAATATCTGGTAATTGTTGAGGACGGTTTATATCGGTTATCTGTGGGAAAATATAGATTAATGGGGAACCCGCCCCTACAAAATTGTTGATTGATGGAGAAACAAGAACATTTCACACCGCAACCCACCGCAGATGGTTCTTACACGTTTTATTCAAGCGTGTTTGGTGAGTCTTTTCACAGTCAATTTGGGGCAAAACAAGAGGCTGAACGGAAATTTGTTGAACCGTTAAATCTTCGTCAACGCGCTCAACATTCTCCCTTATTTTTACTTGATATTTGCTATGGTTTGGGTTATAATAGTGCTGCGGCTTTAACAGCAATTTGGGAAACTAACCCCGATTGTCAAATCGAATTAATCGCATTAGAACTCGATGAAACGGTGCCGAAAAGTGCGATCGCTCATCATCTTCTCGAGAGTTATCCGGCTGAAATTGTAGAACTATTAACACAATTTTCAACAACTCATTCTTTAAATTGCGATCGCCTGCAAGCTAAACTGTTACTGGGAGATGCACGAATCACGTTACAACAGGTGAGATCTTCTGAGTTCAAAGCGGATGCTATTTTTCTCGATCCGTTTTCGCCTCCGGTTTGTCCACAACTATGGACAGTCGAGTTTTTAAGCGTTGTCGCCCAATGTCTCAAACCGGATGGTAAACTAGCTACCTACTCCTGTTCAGCGACGGTACGAAGCGCGTTACTCGCCGCAGGATTAACAATTGGTTCAACCTCTCCTGTTGGACGACGCACACCGGGAACTGTTGCGGGGTTCTCTGCTGCGTTACCCCCGTTATCAACCTCGGAACTCGAACATCTGCAAACTCGCGCTGCTGTTCCCTATCGAGATCCCGAGTTAAACGATAACGCTGAGAGTATTATACAACGCCGTTACCAAGAACAACAGTCCTCTTCGTTAGAACCGACCTCTCAATGGAAAAAACGCCATCGTGTACAGGCGGGTTCCGAATAAACCTATATTTTCCCAGAAACAACCTATAGTAGAAGTCAGGAGACACCGAGACAGGAGACAGAATTGAAACCTTTATCATAAAAGGATTCGACAGAAAAACAGTGTCCTAATCAACTCTTTCTCTGCTATAGATAAACCCGCCCCCTCTTTCAGACAGCGCAACAACAAACCCAACTTCTGAACTTCCCTCGTCCTGAGTTCTGTTAAATAGTATGAATAGTTAGCTGATCTTATGAAATCATAGTTTAAAGACCTAAAGTAATTAGGTCAACCACTTGAACACTGAAACCGCAAATTTTTTTTAATGGTAGCAGTAGCAATTTTAGCGGCCGGACGGGGAACCCGCATGAAATCTGATCTCCCCAAGGTTTTACACCAACTGGGCGATCGCAGTCTAGTTCAGCGAGTTCTCGATAGTTGTGTAGGAGTTAAACCGAACCGACGACTTGTTATTGTTGGTTATCGAGGCGATTTAGTTCAAGAATCTTTACGAGAAAGCCAAAGTGCTGAGGACTGGTTTTCTGATTGTCCTCTTGAGTTTATCGAACAACAGGAACAATTGGGAACGGGTCATGCTGTTCAACAGTTACTTCCGCATTTAAAAGGGTTTTCGGGTGATTTGTTGGTGTTAAATGGGGATGTTCCGTTGTTGCGTCCTCACACCTTAGAAGAATTGCTGAAAATTCACCAACAAAATGGAAATGCAGCGACAATTTTAACCGCTCATTTACCACACCCGAAAGGTTACGGACGAGTATTTTGTGATAGTCAAAATATCGTGAATCAAATTGTAGAGGAACGAGACTGTACGGATGCTCAACGCAAAAATCACCGGATTAATGCCGGGATTTATTGTTTTAACTGGCCGCAACTTGAACAGGTTCTTCCCCAGCTTACCTCTAATAATGATCAAAAAGAATATTACCTCACGGATGCCGTTTTTTTCCTCAACCCGGTGATGGCGGTGGATGTCGAAGATTATCGAGAAATTCTCGGAATTAATAACCGAAAACATCTGTCAACGGCTTATCAAGTCTTGCAAGAATGGGTGAAAGATGAATGGATGGCATCGGGTGTAACGTTGCTTGATCCGGCGAGTATTACGATTGATGATACTGTACAATTAGAACCGGATGTTGTGATCGAACCTCAAACTCATCTGCGCGGAAATACGACGATTAAAACAGGGAGTCGTATTGGGCCAGGGAGTTTAATTGAAAATAGTCAAATTGGCAAAAATGTAACGGTTTTGTTTTCGGTGGTGTCCGATAGTACGGTTGCTGATGGGACTCGAATCGGCCCTTATTCTCATTTGCGAGGTCATGCAAACGTTGGGGAAAATTGCCGCATTGGTAATTTTGTGGAACTGAAGAAAACCCAACTTGGCGATCGCACAAATGTCTCTCATTTATCTTATCTGGGAGATGCCACCGTTGGCAATAAAGTTAATATAGGCGCAGGAACAATTACCGCAAATTATGATGGGGTAAATAAGCATCAAACCCATATTGGCGATCGCACAAAAACAGGTTCAAATACTGTTTTGGTTGCACCGATTACTTTAGGGGAAGATGTTACTGTTGCGGCGGGTTCAACGGTTACAGAAGATGTTCCTGATGATTGTTTAGTTATTGCGCGGGAACGTCAAGTTGTGAAACCGGGTTGGCGGATGAACGCTGAGAAAATAGAACAACCCAAAACCGAGTAAAATTTTGAAGGGGCGTATAATTTTGCGCCTAATTCTGTAGGTTGGGTTAAGCGATAGCGCAACCCAAAAAAAGTAAATTTATGTTGGGTTTCGTTCCTCAGCCCAACCTACGGGCGAAGATTAAACAGTTTTTGAATGCGTTTCCTTATCCAAACTACAGGATTTTGATGAGGATCTGATTCTTCTATTAATCCTAACTCTTTGAGTTTAATCTGACAATTGGCGACAATTTCTTGACGTTTGGCGAGTTCTTCTGCTAATCTATTAACCAAATTGGGTTTGTCTTTGATAAAAGTCTCAAAGTTGTGTTTGGGAATGACAAATAACAAGGTATCTTCTAAGGCTCGAATCCCGGCGGGTTGAGGGACTCCTAACATCAGAGAAAATTCCCCAAAAAAATTATTGGTATTGAGAACATCAATTTGTCGATCAACTTTTTCGAGATAAGCTTCGACAGAACCTGAGAGGATAATATACAATCCTTCGCCTGTTTCTCCTTCTCGAAAGATAATTTGTGAAGCTTGAAACTGTTTGCGATATCCGAGTTCTATTAGTTGTCGAATATAGAAGTCATTACAGTTTTTAAAATAACAAACATTTTTTAAAATATCTTTTAAAAAGATCGGCTGAGGGGGTTCTTCTGAAGATAATTGAGGAGGGGTGGAAAGGTTTTGAGGTAGAGATAATGTTTCTGAATTTTTGACCCATAAATCTCGTTGAGGGAAGGGAATCGAAATTTTATGTTGACGAAATTGATATTCGATAATGTAAAAAATAGAACTTTTAATGGTAACTTGTTGATCAATTTGATTGACATAAACCCAAAGTTCAAAGTCTAAAGAATTTTCTCCAAATCCAATAAATTTAACTTTTGGCGATGGATCATGTAAAACGGTTGATTCCATGTACGCACAGTCTAACAAAATTTCAGTCACCAGAACCGGATCACTCCCATAAGCGACACCAATTGGAATTTTGATGCGTCCTCGGAAGCTTTCTAAACTCATATTAACTAAGCGTTTTTCAACCAATTGACTATTGGGAACAACGACATCAAATTGATCGAAGGTTTCAATTAAAGTGGAACGAATTGATATTTCTTTCACATATCCAACCATTCCATCCAGTTCGATAAAATCTCCGACTTTAACTTTACGTTCGAGTAAAATCGTTAAACCACTGACAAAGTTTTTGGTAATATCTTGTAACCCAAACCCAATCCCAATCCCTAAACCGCCTGCTAAAATTGCTAAGGAACCTAGATCAATTCCATTAACTTGTAAAACTAAAACACAAGCTAAAACCCCAATCCCATAACCTAAAATGGTTGAGATGATTTCTCGGTTACTGGCGTCTATTTTTAATTTCGTTAATACTTTTGTTTTGAGAAATTGTTTGAACAGTCGAGAAATCAGAAGCGCAAAAATCAGTGAAACGGTTAAGTTGACAACGGCTAAACTGGAGATGGGTTTATTCCCAATCTTGAATAAAGGTTCACTCAGAAAAGATAAGTTGACAGCTAAAATTTTCCCAAAGATTACGAACAACATACTTTCAACCGACTAACGTTAAAAATTAGAACTGATCCATTCAAAAGGAGCGATCATTCGATGAAATTAAATCAAGTCACCATTGGTGTCACAGACATGAATAAAGCTGTTCAGTTTTATCAAGGACTGGGATTTGTTCAAATTGTCGCGACTGATGACTTACATTATTCTCGGTTTTTATGTCCCGATGGAGAGGCGACTTTTTCTTTAGAAAAGGTTGAATCTGTCTCCACTCATCCAACGACAATCATTTACTTTGAGTGTAATAACCTCGATGAAAAGGTTAAACAGTTGCAGGCTTTGGGCTACAGTTTTGAAAGCGAACCGACTGACAAAAGTTGGCTGTGGAGAGAGAGTTATCTGCGTGACCCAGATGGTAACAGAATTTGTCTCTACTATGCCGGAGAAAATAGAATGAATCCTCCTTGGCGGTTGAAATAGTTAGCGCTCACCTCTAAAACCCACATTTATTATGATCAAAGCTGGGTTAACTTGGCACTAACCCAGCCTACAACTAATCATTATTTCAGAAGTGAGTTAAGTTTGCACGGAACCCAACTGAGCGTTAATTAACGTGAATTCGACAAATAGAAAAAACCCCTCTCCAAACCTCTCCCCTGAGAGGAGAGAGGCTTTAAAACCTTAATTTTTCATTGAGCAGCTTTAAAGAGATTTAAGCCCCTCGCGATTAATAAATAGTCCCGCCAGGGACACCTTTTCCCTCTCGATTAATAAATAGTCCCGCCAGGGACACTTTTTCCCTCTCCTCGTAGGAGAGGGTTAGGGAGAGGTGGAGAGGGGTTGGGGAGAGGTAATCTCACGTTAATTAAACGAGTGCTAAATCGGGATAATTCGCCAACATATCATCAGTGCTGAGTGTATCTCCCTTCGCTTGGGGAGTCCATAAGACTTCTACCGCTAAAAGTTGTTCCGCACCCACAGAACCCAAACGACTAATCGCTTGACGCAATTCTTGAGCGCTATTCACTTTTGGTAATTCTAGCTTTCCTAATGTTCCCACAACCAGGGTGACAACAATATATTCTCCTGGTGCTTGATCTTGGGGAACAATTTCACCGTTACCTGTATCACCGGATGAAATTGCAGGTGCAGTCATACCGGAAAGCTGATTATTATAATTAGACAGGGTTTCTTCGGTGAACTTACTGCGTTCTGCGATCGCCCACTGATTAAACTTGGACTCTGCCCCTTCCATTCCCGTTTGTGTCGTTTCAGCCGCCCCATAAGCCCAATATTCAGGGTGACGCAACAGGGCTAAAGTGGCTTCTTGTAACACTTGGGCGCGTCCTTGTGCCGAGCCTGTATCCGCCGCTTGAGCGATGCGATCAAGGTCATCTTGTAGGCTACGACCCTCCGCCAATAAACCCACCTGTACACGCCCTACAGACACTCCAGAACGGCTGTAAGGGCTTGTTTCTTCGCCGCCCCCCGCAGCAGACTGGAAGCTTCTAACCAGGAAATTCGCGATCGCAATAACGATGAAAATGCTAAATAATCCACCAAAGCCGCCGCCAAACCCAAAGAAGGGAATTAGGAAGGGGAAGCCAAAGCCACCACCATAACCATAACCGCCACCGGGCGCTCGGGTTGGGCCAGGAGCATAGGTTCGCGGTGCTGTTCTAAAGGAACCTCCGCCAATGCGTCCCCCACTCCGGGCGGCGAGTGCAAAATCGGCTTGAGAGAAGACTAAGGTCAATACTATCCCAAAAGCCACTAAGGATTTCAAAATGGATTGAATTCGTGAATGCCGTTTCTCGTTTTTCATAGAGCTTTGTATTTTAACTTCAGGTTAACCTAGAGCGGATAACCGACCTCACCTAATACTGTAGCGTTTCTTGGCTTCCTGCTTAACTCCTGGGATGGGTGGATTTCCGCCAATGGGGATTTATAGCATAAGTCAGAAGTCCAACTCTTTCTAGACTAGAGTTTAACAGAATTGTTCTGTCCTAATTGCAACTTTGCGACTGCTATAGCATTGATGAGTCAGTCTAGATGTTCAGAGCGTGTCTGTAAAGTCGGATGCTTTTTTATTCTTAATTCTCAATTCTCAGATAAAGATATACTACGAACGGGCTAGCTGGAGGATTGCTTTTTTGAGAACAATTCAAGATTTTTTTAAGCTTCAGAAAATCAAGAAAGTTAAACGTTACTTTTTTCTGACTGTTGCTTTTTTTCTGATTATAACCGATTCTGTTAACGATTTTTCAGTTCAGGCTTTAACGGTTGCTACAACGATTATTCGTCCGAATTCTGTCAATCAACCCAGTTGTCCGACGGATTTACAAGCGTTACTGGATAAAATGTTACCAGATTTACCGAGTTATACCAATCGAGTGATTCAACGGGCGAGTACCAATCGTCAATTAGAACGAGACATTTATATTTTACTGGCTACACAGTTAGATGAACTTGAAGCTTTACCTTTTAATGTCAATTTAGATCATCCCGATGAAACCTATCTGGTTTATTTTCAAACTTGGCAACGAAAACATTATCCCAATAAAATTATTAGATTCAAACAATATCATTGGTTATTTTTGCGAAGAAGTCCGACAGGTTGGGTGTTAGAAAAGATGTTTTCCAAGTCGAGTTCTTACCCTCAATATGGATTTTATCCGCTTCCGGGTGAAACGAGCGAAAGTGCGATCGCCCAAGCCATTGGTTTGTGGTTACGGGACTGTCAAGCGGCGAATAGCAATTAGAATGCCGACAAGCCTTATTCTAATTTCTATCTCTTTATCTTATCACAAAAGGATAGCGTTGATCAACTCATAAACAACAAGCCTGAAAACCCGTTAAAATTTTTTAAAAATGTCACAATAATACAGAGTCATCGTTAATCCTCAACTTGAGTACCCGTGAACGATTTTACCCCATCTTCTCAACCGTTGCCGAATAAGTTTTTTTCAGACTATCGTAGCGATCGCCCGTTTAAAACTTTACTCTACCTCTATCAAAACGATCTACGCTATATCGGGCTATCAATGCTATTTTACCTGATTAAGCACAGTCCTGAATGGATTCGACCCTTAATTATTGCCAATATTATTGATATTATTTCCAGTCCAAGCACTCACAGTTTATCAGAACTCTGGTTCAATGGAGCCTTTTTAGCCTTTTCAATTCTTCAAAATACTCCCACCCATTATCTTCATATTCGCTTTTTGAGTACCGCCACTCATTCAATGGAATATAACCTCAGATCGGCGATTACTCGTCAACTGCAATATCTTTCAATTGGCTTTCATCAACAACGAAATTCAGGAGCAATTCAAAACAAATTACTGCGAGATGTAGAAGCCGTTGCCCTATTAACAACTCAGATCTTTCAGTATCTCCCTTCATCCATTTTAACGATTGTCATTGCCATTATCATTACCGCCATTCGCGCCCCCGGATTTTTGATTTTTTTCGTAGGAACCATTCCGGTAGCCGTAACGTTAATTCGTTATTTTCGCACGCCAATTCGTTCTCGAAACTCCGTTTTTCGTCAACAGATGGAAACCACTTCAGCCTATTTAATTGAAATGCTGAAACTGATTCCCATTACTCGCGCTCATGGTGCCGAAGAAGCGGAAATTTATCGCACCGAACAACGTTTAAAAACCCTCAAACAAGCCAGTATTAAACTCGATTTAATCAACGCTTTAGCGAATGCTGCATCTTGGGTTAGTTTGCGATCTTTTAACCTGGTTTGCTTATTAGCCTCCGCTTGGTTAGCCTATACTGGAAAATGGGAAATTACCGTCGGAGATGTCGTCTTATTAACGGGATATTTTGACTCAATTACAGGTTCAGTTGTGCAGATTTTAGGAGTTCTTCCCCAAATCGGAAAAGGGTTTGAAGCGTTGTCAAGTATTGGGGAAGTTTTAGAATGTCCTGATGTTGAACAAAATCAAGGAAAAACACCCGTTAAACGACTAAAAGGAGAGTTTTGTTTTGAGTCGGTTTGTTATGTTTATCCCGAGAGTCGAAACCAAACTGCAATTGTCGATTTTTCTCTACAGGTTAAACCCGGAGAAACGATAGCTATTGTTGGGCCATCGGGTGCGGGAAAATCAACCTTGTTAAACTTAATTATCGGGTTTTTGCGCCCAACTTCGGGTCAAATTAAACTGGATGGAAAAGAGATGAATTCCCTAGACTTGAGAACCTATCGCCAATTTTTATCAGTGGTTTCTCAGGAAACAATCTTATTTGAGGGAACCGTCCGAGAAAATATTTTATATGGGAAAGATACCGTGAATGAACAACGGTTAAAACAAGTTGTTATAGAATCAAACGCCGATGAATTTATACAAAATCTCCCTCACGGACTAGAAACACAAATTGGAGAAAATGGCGTTAAACTCTCAGGAGGACAACGCCAACGAATCGCAATTGCACGGGCTTTAATTCGTGATCCGCGTGTGTTAATCTTAGATGAAGCAACATCTTCTTTGGATACGGTTTCTGAGTCGTTAATTCAAGAAGCGTTAGATCGGTTAGTTCAAAATAGAACAACATTTATTGTCGCCCATCGCCTCTCAACTATTCGCAAAGCAGATCGCATCGTCGTGTTAGAAAAAGGGAAAATTATTGAAGTGGGAAATCACGAACAGTTATTAGAACATCAAGGTTTATTTGCGATCATGCACGCTTTACAAAGTTAACCGTTACAATAAATTATCAGAACATATTTGGAGTGATCTAGCATGACTAAAATGACGGTCAAAGATGTAGAAAAAATTTAAGTGATTGCCTTCTATATAAGTACCATGATTACAAACATATTTCTGATAATCATTATTTGGACTATACTCGTTAGAGTGTTGTTCAATCAAAGCATTTTAGAAGGCAATTTATTATGATTTATTATAATTTATTGTTTTCTTGCCAATCTTCTAAAGCACCAATTATGAAACTGGCAGCAGGATGATTTAAAAACTGCTCTAAGGCACTCACACTACCTTTTTTAAAAGCGCTCCGTAACCTTTGAACCGTTCCCGGGTTGCTTTTAATACTTTTTATTGTTTCAGTTGCTACCTGTTTTGTATCAAAAGGGTAAGTTTTACTGTGTTGTTCCATGATCTGATTAATCTCAGCAGCAAGTTCAACAAATATCTGCTTCTGCTGTGAGTTATTGTAATAATCGCCTTCAACATAAGTCCCGTGATCATTAACATTAGTTTCCCGATAGTCACCTCTACTAATGTGGATATTGCGCTGATTAGATTGTGGTTCTGTCATGGTATTTTCAGTTGAATGAGTTATTGATTATAATAACTTTTTAGTTGCTGTATTGCAAGCTTTTTTATTAATTATTTTCAATGTAAGTTCCTTTGTCATTAACATTGTTCTCACGGTAGTTCCCCGTGACGGTAATATTTCTTATAGAGTTCTCTTGAGGATCGATAATTAAGTCTCTGAAATTAACATAAATATTAGAATAAGTTAAAAGGTCATATTCACCATCCATAATTCTATAAAACTCAGCGATTACTGTTTCTAAAAATTTTCTGTCTCTACAAGTAAATAATACTTGTTCTCCAGAGTTGGTTTCAAAAAGTAGTCCCCATATTACTTGCTCTTGTATTTTAGGTAGAGATATACTGAATAATGCTCCCAGTAAAAATAATAATCCAATTCCTCCTATGAGGATACTGCCTCCGACTACTGATAATGTAGCAATACCTGCACCAGAAAATAAGAAAGTAGAATTCCAGCGATAAGTTTCCTGAATTTCTTTTTTGTATTTAACTACTTTAAAATAGGTAATATTACGAACTTGATAAACACTAGAACCAAATTTAACTGTTTTTTTGGTAAAAGTTAAACCTGGGTAAGGTTCAGGTTCTAAGTCGGAGAGATTTTCTTGAGTCATAGATTGAGGTAAAGTTGTTTACTGGAGATCGGTAGATGCAGTCCAACTCAACCCCATATTTGACCTATGCAACCGCTTCTCTACTGAGATCAATAGCATTTAGTAGTGTTTGGTCAAAGAAAGCCACCAAAAACATATTAACTCAACTTGTCAACTTTGACAACTTTCTTTAACCTCGTATTGCTATCGGGTTTGATTAAACAATTGCGATAATAACTGATATGATATCGAGAATAAGGATTGAAACTTACATTTTATGATGCTTTCCCCCTTCCCAAATTTGAAGTTGTCTTTCTGCTGCAAAAAAATTATTAATAGAAGTCGGTGGATAAACAAAATGATCGTAAGCTAACGCCATTTGACGGGCGGCTTCTGAATAGGGAACTCTACCAATTCCTGTCCCTAAACCCGGACAAAGAACAGATTTAATGTTTCGTTTGTGATGTAAATTATAACGGCGAATTTCCAATAACATCGCCCACATTGCAGTATAAGGAATATCTGTTCCTGTAATAGACATGGGAACTCGCATGGTTGGTGTATGGGCTAAAAAAGGATGTTTGGGATGTTGAGTTTCGACAATTAAACAGGTTCCCACTGGTTGTTCACCGAGATATTCTGTTAAAATCTTTTCTTGAACTCGCATCATTAATTCTTTCCCGAAATAAGTAATAATTGCTGCATCTATTCCACCATCCATTAGCCCAAAAGAGTTAGCTGGACTCACTAAACAATCATACTCTGATACCGCTTCAAACGAGTTATTAATAATTTCCACATCGGGTAAATAGTGGAAATGTTCTCGAAAAGCCGCAGTTAAAGCGGGGTTGGGTGCCACTAAAATGAGTTTCAAGTTTTCAGCCTCCTTTTCACTTAAACTTTTATTTTAATTGATGGGATTGCTATTGAGAAGCTTTGAGGACGCAAGCCGCAGCGCTCCTACTTAACCGAAGGCTAAATCTTGATTAGAAACAGAGATAAAGTTCAAATCTTCCGCCCCAACATCTCTAACTAACCCGAGAATATTTCCGGTACTTTCCTCAGAAATAACTATCACTTGAATGGTTTCAATTTGAAAATCCTCCGTTCTCATTTGTCCTAATGGAAAAGGCCCACTCGGATCATAATCTCGGC
The DNA here is from genome assembly GCF_034932365.1 of Limnoraphis robusta BA-68 BA1. Classification (NCBI taxonomy): domain Bacteria; kingdom Bacillati; phylum Cyanobacteriota; class Cyanophyceae; order Oscillatoriales; family Sirenicapillariaceae; genus Limnoraphis; species Limnoraphis robusta. The sequence goes on from NZ_JAYGHR010000001.1 coordinate 175,235, forward strand.
GATCGCCAATCACCATAAATCGTTCAGTTAAAATCAGATTATCGGCGGTTAATCCACCCGTTAAACCAATCACATCATCCGTTGGATTATAATCTAAAATGATATCAACCGTTACAGATTCTAAAGCCGTAAATAAATCTCCCTCGGGTGGAGTTTCTGAACCAATTTCTTGTGGGGTAGAAGCTGTACCTGTTCTTAAAACAAACAGATCTTCTCCTTCCCCTCCCCAGAGTTTATCAACACCTAAATCCCCAATCATTGTATCATTTCCTTCACCTCCGACGACCTCATCATCCCCTTGACCACCGCGAACAAAATCATCATCATCATTCCCATAAAGTCGATCATTATCTTTGTTTCCATGCAGGAGATCATTCCCTTCTCCACCTGCTATAACGTCAAAATCTTGACCGCCTCGTATCGTATCATTACCCGCTTTTCCGAGTAAAACATCTTGACCAGAATTCCCATAAATCAACTCATCATTCTCTGAACCGCGAACATAATCATCACCTGCTAGGGCGAATATTCCACCTGGATAATTCTCAATGACATCATTGGTTAATTCGACAATATCCGAGTCGGAAGTTAACAGAAAAAAGCCAAAGCGGTTGCTGGGGTTACTGAGAGGTTCGGAAATCACCTGAACATCCACAGGATCAGCAAGGCTTGTTTCAGGGTTAATTGGGGTAGAAGGGTCAAAGTTTTGTGCCATAATCCGAGTTATAATATATGGGTTGAGCCTTAAACTAAACTGTGAGAGTATTGGTTCCGATCCTAGCAAAAGATGAATGCTTTAACAACCGATTGAAAATTGCAGCCCCTAACTCATTACAATAAACAATAGGAGTTAACTGCACAATTCAGTTGACCACCAGGAAATGACTTCAGAAAATTCTCTACAAGAGGCGATTTTATTATGGCTTATGACTACGATCTGTTTGTAATTGGTGCAGGTTCAGGCGGGTTAGCCTCTTCTAAACGGGCGGCTTCCTATGGCGCAAAAGTGGCGATCGCAGAAAATGATTTAGTCGGCGGAACCTGCGTGATTCGCGGTTGTGTCCCCAAAAAATTGATGGTTTATGCGTCTCATTTTTCCCACTATTATAAAGATGCAGTCGGCTATGGTTGGAGTGAGGTCGAACCCTCTTTTGATTGGAAAAAATTAGTCGATGTGGTGGATAAAGAAGTTCGACGTTTAAGTGAACTTCATATTAGTTTTTTGGAAAAAGCAGGCGTTGAACTAATTCGAGGATATGCTAAATTTATTGATCCACATACCCTAGAAGTGGGCGATCGCAAAGTCACCGCCGATAAAATTTTAATCGCAACAGGAGGACATCCAATTAAACCCGATATTCCCGGAATTGAACACAGTATTTCATCGGATGATATGTTTCTTTTAAGTGAACAACCGAAACGATTTGCGGTTTGGGGTGGCGGTTATATTGGAGTAGAATTTGCTGGAATTTTAAACGGTTTAGGAAGTCAGGTGACGCAAATTATTCGCCGAGATTTTATTTTGCATGGATTTGATCAAGATATCCGCAGCAATATTCAAGAAGGAATGAGTAAACATGGCGTTAATTTTCACACCAATACCACCATTGAAAAAATTGAAAAAACCGATGAAGGCTTGAAAATTACCCTCACAGGTGAACAAGCAGAAAACCCGTTAATCGTTGATCAACTCCTCTGTGCGACGGGTCGTCAACCCAATTTAGGCGGATTAATGTTAGAAAATGCCGGAGTCGAAGTCAATGCGAATGCGATCGCTGTTACTCCAGATAGTCAAACCTCTCAACCGAATATTTATGCGGTAGGAGACTGCACAGATCGGGTGAATTTAACCCCCGTTGCGATTGCGGAAGGTCGCGCTTTTGCGGATACTGAATATGGTCATACACCGCGATTAATTAGCCATGAAAATATTGCAACGGCTGTTTTTTCTCAGCCCGAAGCTGCAACAGTGGGCATGACCGAAGAACAAGCCAAAGAAAAATTTGGAGAGGCTATAAAATGCTATAAAGCCCGTTTTCGTCCCATGTTTCATAGTTTAACTGGATCGGACGAAAAAGTGTTTATGAAGTTAGTCGTTGAAAGCAATACTGATCGCGTTTTAGGAGCGCATATGGTCGGTAAAGATGCAGCCGAACTCATTCAAGGCGTGGCGATCGCTGTGAATATGGGTGCAACGAAAAAAGACTTTGATAATACGATGGGAATTCACCCCAGCAGTGGCGAAGAATTCGTGACGATGCGTTAGAATCAACTGAAATTTACCAAGGAGAGAATGAAAAAAACGGTCTTCATTCCTCCTTTTTTCTGGTTGTCTATGAAATCGCTTAATGTTGGCTACAGATGATGGATAGGGAATGCTATAGGGGCAGGTTCCGAACAAATATATACTTCCCACCAACCCCTAAATAAACCCGTCTAAGATTGCCACATAAGCTGAAGATTGATCTGTAGCATTCTTTTTTTAGATATTATGATAGAATGAATCTAATTCATTTTTTCAACCTAAAAATGATCACAAGAGAGAGAATCTAGTCAAAATTAGTATATTGTTAACGATGCAGAAATTCAAATATTCAAGTCTATTTTCCGGGTTTAAACCTGGAAAATTTAATCCTATAAAAACCTTTTTTGTGTTGTTTTTTGTGAGTTCTGCTTTACTCACGTTTTTGATCGGACAGTCGCCTGTATTCGGACAAACTCAAGCCACCGTTGCAATTGATTTTGGTGTACCTCAAACAGGGATTCATTCCATGAGTGGTTTTTTGTATGGGATTGGTGATAGTAAGCCACCCAATAATATGTTAAGTCCCTTACAACCGAAATTTTGGCGGACATCAACACTCAATCATTATCCTAAAATTACAGCATTAGGTTCTCAATTTCAGTTACTATTAAGTGATACTTGGGGCTATGGAAAACCACGTGGTTGGCCCTATGAAGATTACAGTAAATGGGAAGAACACGTTAGAAAAATTGCTCAACAACACAAAGATAAAAAGATGATCTGGGATGTTTGGAATGAACCCGACTTAAAAGATCCCTTTTGGCGAGGAAGCCGATCACAGTTTTTTGAAACCTACAAACGCGCCTATACTGTGATTCGCCAAGAACTCGGGCCAAATGTAATGATTGGAGGGCCGAGTATTGCCAAATATGATCAAGGTTTTCTCAGAGAATTCTTAGATTATTGCAAAAATAATAACCTAGAAGTTAATTTTATTGCATGGCATGAACTCAATGATCAAGAAATTACTCGAATCAATGATCATGTGAATGAAGTGCGGCGTTCATTTGTGCAGAACCCCAACTATCAAAGCCTGAAAATTCAGAAAATTTATATCAATGAAATTGTCGGGCCAATTGCTCAATATCGCCCCGCAGAGATTTTAGGATATCTGGCTTATACCGAACAAAGTCGAGTTGACGGCGCTTGTAAAGCCTGTTGGGAACCCGTTGCAGGGGGACGCAATAACTGCTTTAATGAAAGCCTTGATGGTTTAGTCACGCCCGAACAGTCCGCCCCCAGAGCCGCTTGGTGGGTTTATAAAGCCTACGCCGATGGGTTTAGTTCACGGGTAAAAAGCGAGTCGAGTAACCCGAGAGTAGTAGCCTTAGCCAGTCAGTCGAATCCACAAAATCAAGCTCAAATTTTGTTTGGTTATTTTGAACAAGGCGCCTCACCCGGGAAAGCAACCGTTGTTCTGACGCTGAGAAATTTGCAACAGCTTAATATTGCTCGTGAGGGAAAACCGTTAACCTTTGCCGTCCAAAGAATACCAGACTCGGGAGAAAAAGTCATTACCCAACTAGAGAAAGTCAGACAAGAGCAGGTTACCGTTAATAATCAAATTGTACGCTTGACCATTCCTAACGTTCAACTGCACGAAAGCTACTTGCTTACAATAAGTTGAAAAAAGTCTAATCTTCCAGTATTATTCCTGAAGACAATATACTGGGACTAATTTTTGTGATTTTGAACAGCATCCCTATTCCCAGGGATGCACATTAAGACCCAAAAATTTAAAACTTATCAAAAGTTTATAAAAAGCATCAAAAGTTATAACGATTTAAAAAATATTCAAATAATTCTTCAAATCTTTAAATTTCTGTATGCTTTGCAACAAATTTACATAAGAATTGTAAAAAACTATAAATAAGTTACGGTGACTGACGTATCCTTAATCTTATAACCTCTATTTAATAACAAAAAATATAAGGAGGTGAGTTCGAGCTGTGCATAAGTTTTTGTGTCCGTGCTGTTCTGAACCCCTATTGGTTCATATTAGTGATCATAAAAAGGTCGGATTTTGTGTTCGGTGTCATCAAGAAATGCCTCTTTTAGAGCATTATGGTTGTTCAGGAATCACACCTTATACAGAAGTTGAATTAAATTCCAATTTTTCCGTGTTTGATTTGAATAATATCAAACAATTTACCGAGCAATTTTTGCAAACTGGGCTGGAAGGAATTTTTATTTTAGATACAGACAAAAAAATTACCTTTTTAAACTCAAAGATGGCAGAAATGCTGGGATATACAATAGAGGAAATGATCAATAAATCCCTCCGAAACTTTTTAGATCAAGATCATCCAGCCTTTGCTCAACTTTGTTCCTACAAAAATCTCAGCAGTCAAGAAGAAAGATACGAAATAAAACTCTATCATAAAAACAGTCAATTCATTTGGGTAAAATTATCAGTAAACGTTCTGCGAGATCAAGACAATCAATTTCAAGGCTATCTGTGTCGAGCAATTGACATCAGCGATCGCAAACAAATGGAACAGGACATTAAACAACAAAATCGACGAGAACAAGCCTTAAATCGACTTACGCAAGTCATGCGATCTTCCTTTAACTTAGAGATTGTTTTTGCCGCCGCCGTCGAAGAAATCGGGAGGCTTTTTGCCGTTTTATCCGTCCAAATTGTTGAATATCTCTCCGATGAACAATGTTGGCTGAGTCGAGCCGAATACCGTTCTCCAGAAGCAGAATTAGCGTTAAATTCTGATCAAAACTTAGAACCGATCAAAAAATTAGACCATCCACAACTTTTACGATTTGATGATCGAAAAATCCTGAAATTTGAGAGAGATAAATCCTCAATTCCTCTGAAAGTTCCCGCTCATATCACTGAAAGTTTAACCTCAAACCCCGAAGTAAAAATAGACGCTCACAAAATAGAGCAGTTCATGCAAAATTGTCCAGGAGCTTGGCTACCTGTGCCGTTGTACAGTCAGTCAGAGATTTGGGGAAGTCTCAGTATGGTGATGAAAAATCCCGGGTATAGTTGGCAAGAATCAGATTTAAAATTAATATATAGTTTTGCCAATCAACTCTCAATCGCCATCCATCAAGCCTCACTCTACCAACAACTCGAAGAAGCCAAGAAGAAATTAAAATACTTATCAGGAGTTGATAGCTTTACTCAACTGTTGAACCGTCAAAGCTTTAATGACTATCTCTACAAAAAATGGGAGCATCTCTGCCAAGAATCCTTACCCTTGTCTATGGTTTTGTGCGATCTAAACTACTATCAGTTTTATCGAGAAACCTATGGTGAACATTCGGCGGGACAATTTATAAAACAAGTCGCTGAAGCTATCAATACAGCCGTGAAAAATCCCCATCATATCGTTGCTCGTTATGATGAAACCGAGTTTGCAGTGTTGTTACCCAAAGCCCATTCAACCCAAGCCGTACAACTGGTAGAAACCATTCAGACTAAAGTAGAGAAAATCAAGTTGACTCCAGAATCTCGATGTGAGAAACAATATCTATCCATGAGTTTTGGTATCGCCAGCACCATTCCCAAACCTGCGAGTTCTCCCGAACAGCTCCTTGAAGCCGCAGAACAAGCTCTTGATCACGGAGCCTCTCAACTGTGTAAATGTTTACTCTCGAAAAAATTGGGGTAACTCAAACTTAGAGCAGTTTCTCGGAAAAATAACAAAGATCAACCATGAACTTTTGAGAACATCTGTGAGTCTATAATATATAGACCAGGAAGGGAAAAGGAGATTTCGCAGGTGTTCGTTGAGGATACCACCGATATGTTAACGGATGACTGCTCGGATGCCTTTTTGGTAGAACAGTGTCAGAAAGGCGATCGCCAGTGCTTTCGCTATCTCTACCAACGATACCAGGGAAAAGTTCGATCAACTTTATATCAACTCTGCGGCTCCTCATCCCTTGATGATTTAGTTCAAGAGGTGTTTTTGCGGGTGTGGAAAGGATTACCGAAACTGAAGCAACCTGCAACATTTTCGACTTGGCTCTATCGAATTACCTGGAACGTGGCAACTGATCGACGACGAATGTTAGCCAAACATCATTCATTTAATTTACCATCCAAAACGGTAGATTCAATAGACGCTCAAGATCTTCTCTCCTGTGCGAGCGATTCTCCTGATTTAATGCTTCTACACTATCAGGATTTAGTGCAACGCGGATTAGCTCATCTCAGCTTTGAACATCGAACCGTGATCGTTCTGCATGATCTTGAGGAAATTCCCCAAAAAGAAATTGCGGAAATTTTAAATATCCCCTTGGGAACCGTTAAGTCTCGCCTGTTCCATGCTAGAGCCGCTCTGCGGAAATTTTTGCAAAGTGAAGGAGTCAACCTATGAGTCAGTTGCCCACTAATGATCAAACGTTGATTAATTTTCTCAAGCAATATCGTTCGACTGCTCCGGAAGCAACCCCTGAGTTGGAAGAGCTAATTATGGCGAGTCTCGACACCGATGATCGGCTTAAAGAGTCTCAACATCAAAGCAGTCCCCGAACAACAATTCAGGCTTTGGGATGGGTTTCCTCTTTGATTGCTGCCAGTTTGACTCTACTGTGGATCGGCGATCGCATCCTTCATCCCCCATCATTAACAACCCGTGAACAATCCCAATTAGAAGGCTTTATTGAAAGTAACTGGGAGGGTGCAATGGAAGAAACGCAAGAAAGCAGTTGGTTCACAATGCTAGAAAGCTCTAAAGATTAATAGAGCAGTAACTTAGTAGACGATTTATGGTACAACACGGTACTCTCCGTAAGAGCAGATAATAGATCTATGCAACGAGCCTATCATACCAAGTTAAAACTGAACAACAAACAGAAGACTTTAATGGCGACCCACGCCGGATATTCTAGGTGGGTTTGGAACTGGGCGTTAGCGATGTGGAATGAAGCTTACAAACAGGGTTTAAAACCTTCAACGAATAAGCTAAAAAAGTTCTACACCAATCACATTAAACCTCAATACTCCTGGCAGTCAACGCTAAGTTCTAGAGTTTATCAATTTGCTTTCATGCACTTGGGAGAAGCATTTAGCCGATTCTTTCAAGGCATTGCCAAACATCCTAAGTTCAAGAAAAAAGGAATAAATGATAGCTTTACTCTCGATAATTGTGGCAAGGTAATGAGGTTTGCGGGTACAAGGCTAAAGCTCCCCTTCATTGGATGGGTATTCACTTATGAACCCCTACCTGAAATCAACACAAAGCGAGTCACAATTAGTCGAGTAGCTGATTCTTGGTATATTTCAGTAGCTTATGAATTTGAGCCTGAACCTACCATTAAATCAAGAGTTGCTCTGGGTGTTGATGTTGGGGTTAAGGTCTTAGCGACCTGTTCAGACGGTACGGTTTTTGCAAACCCCAGAGCATACAAAAAGGCTAAGAACAAATTAGCGCGACTTCAAAGAGAACTCTCGAGAAAACAAAAGGGCTCAAATAACAGGAATAAAGCTAGACTGAAACTGGCAAAAGCACATCAAAGAGTGGCTAACATCCGAAAAGTGTCAATTCATAAATTTACCTCATGGCTATGCAAAAACCACGCAGTCATCGGGTTAGAAGACTTGAATGTTTCTGGGATGTTAAAGAATCATAAGTTAGCGGGTGCTATTGCTGATTCTGCTCTTTATGAAATTCGCCGCCAAGTTGAGTATAAATCTGAGTGGTACGGCTCAGTAGTAGTTTTTGCTGACAGATTTTATCCGTCAACTAAGACCTGTTCAAGTTGCGGTCACGTTCAAAAAATAGCACTGAAAGAACGAGTTTTCATCTGTGAAGCTTGCGACATATCAATTGATCGCGATTTGAATGCGAGCCTCAACTTAAAGTATTACGCCGAAGGCTATTCGGTTTGAGCCTGTCTGACCGGGTGCTGCCGACAGTCCGGGGTGAGGCACCGAACGAAACATTAATACGGTTTATACCGTGTTATATCAGTTTTCGATAGCAGAACATACCGCCTCTAAACGGTTCACTGACTCTGCCTTCCCTGGTTTTCTTCTCAGGGACTTATTCCCTTGTCAACTCTTAAAATTTTTAAAAAAGAGAATTAAAATTTTATGTTGAGATCTTGGATTTTACTATTAACGCTTTTCCTGCCAACTTTTCACAGTGGGATTGCTGATGCTGCCACGTCTGAGAAAATATTATCTCAACTTCAGGCGCAAGCAAAAGTTTATGCCGGAGAATCTGATGATGATACCGAGCAATTGCTGAAACAATTAAATGCGACACCCGAACAAAAGCAGAGAATGCAAGAAATTCGCGCTCAGTATCAAGATAAAATCTCTCAACGCCGACAACAACTGCGTCTAGCCCAAGAACAATTACAAGCCCTACTCTCCAGTAACGCCAGCCCCAGCCAAATTCGTCAAAAATATGATGAATTGCTCCAGCTCAAACAGGAAATGAGCAAGTTGCAGTTTGAGATCATTCTGCAAATTCGAGAAGTTCTGACTCCCGAACAGCGCCGTCAGTTTGCCGAGATCATGGAACAACGACGGCGAAACCGTCCCCGCTAGCACGGGAACTGCCATTTCCTCTGTTTCAAGCTCAATAGAGCTTTTTAGGGGGCTACCCATCAGCTTATCAAAAATTTATGAAGTTTTATTAAAAAATGAGAGATTTTCTGATACGATCTTAAGTCAAGTTTAAGTTTAATACCGATTTATTCATGACTATTTTAATCGTGGGTGCTACTGGCACTCTAGGGAGACAGGTGGCTCGTCGTGCTATCGATGAGGGCTATCAAGTTCGTTGCTTGGCCAGGAGTTACAGTCGAGCTGCTTTTCTTAAAGAATGGGGCGCTGAACTGGTACCCGGAGATCTCTGCAAACCCGAAACCCTCAAAGCCGCTCTCGAAGGAGTCACGGCTGTCATTGATGCCGCCACCGCCCGACCCACTGATTCTCTCAGCATCAAAGATGTAGACTGGTACGGTAAACTTTCACTAATTCAAGCGACCCAAGCCGCAGGGATTGAACGCTATATCTTTGTCTCCTTCTTGGATGCCGAAAAATACAGACAAGTACCGCTATTAGATATCAAATACTGCACCGAGTTATTTTTAGCAGAGTCGGGCTTAAAATACACGATTTTAAAACCTTGTGGCTTTTTACAGGGAATCATTGGTCAGTATGCCATCCCCATTTTAGAAGGACAATCTGCCTGGGTTCCGGGCATCAGTTCTCCGATCGCCTATATGGATACCCAAGATATCGCTAAATTTGTCGTTCGCGCCCTCTCCGTAGCGGAAACCGAGAACAAAAGCTTCCCCGTTGTCGGTTCTCGCGCCTGGACAGCCGATGAAATTATCCGCCTCTGTGAACGACTCTCCGGCAAAGAAGCCAAGGTGACTCGCACCCCCACCAATATGTTAAGGTTGGTACGCAGTATCACCCGTTGGTTTCAGTGGACGTTGAACATCTCCGATCGGTTGGCTTTTGCAGAAGTAGCCGCCACAGGTCAACCCCTGAAAGCTTCGATGGAAGAAACCTACAGCGTTTTTGGTTTTGAGCCAGCAGAAATGACTTCTTTAGAAGCCTATCTACAAGATTACTACGGCCGAATTATCAAGAAGATCAAAGAAGTCGAATACGAGCGCGAAAAACAGAAAAAACGCAAACAAAAAAGAACTCCATTCAAAAAAACATAATTGCTCAACCCATGCCAGTTGTCGTCTTGATCATTGCTCATGTCTGGCTGGGGTTAGATGTTGGTCAAGGCGGACTGAAACTATGATAGAATTCAATCTAACCAAATTCCGTAAAGCACCTGTTCAAAAGCTGATTTAAAGCTTTCTGTTGAATTGCATTTTTTAAACCTGAGTTAAGTTATTCGCGTGCCCAAAGCTGGGATTATTTATAACGATGCCAAATCAGCGGCTTGTCGCATCGCTGACGAGTTGAAAGACAAGCTGACTTCTTGTGGCTGGCAAGTTCATACTGCAACTGGAGTGGGAGGCTTGCTCGGCTATTCTGAGCTTAACCGTCCCCTCTGTCATAAGCCCGTCGATCAGTTAGTGCCTCCCGGTTTCGATGAGGATATGGCGTTTGTGATTGTTTTGGGTGGAGATGGCACTGTGTTATCGGCCTCTCGCCAAATTGCTCCTAAAGGAATTCCGATGCTGACAGTCAATACAGGTCACATGGGATTTTTAACCGAAACTTATATTAATCAGTTACCGACTGTTCTTGAGCAAGTGATGGCCGGAGATTATACCGTTGAACAACGGGCCATGCTCTGTGTCGAGGTTTATCAAGAAGATCAATTACTTTGGGAAGCATTGTGTTTAAACGAGATGGTCTTGCATCGTGAACCCATGACCTGTATGTGCCATTTCGAGGTAGAAATTGGCCGACACGCGCCTGTTGATATTGCCGCAGATGGGGTAATCATTTCTACCCCAACGGGTTCTACAGCCTATTCTCTCTCGGCTGGCGGCGCCGTTGTCACACCGGATGTCGGAGTCTTGCAACTCCTGCCCATTTGTCCCCACTCTCTGGCCTCAAGAGCCTTAATTTATGCCGAAAAAGAACCTGTCAACATTTATGCAGCCAGTCCTAATCGTTTGGTGATGGTGGTTGATGGGAACGGCGGATGTTATGTCTTACCGGATTATCGCGTTAGAGTGACGCGCTCGGTTCATTCTGCCCACTTTATTCGCCTAAAATTACCGGAATTTTTCCAGGTTTTGCGAGAAAAATTGGGTTGGGGACTGCCCCATATTGCCAAACCGACGTCTGTTGAGTTGCCCTGAAGGAAAACTAAATCTCTGATTGTTCAATTAATCCGTCTAACGTGCTAAAACGGGTAATATTCCGATGGGGGATTTGTCAATGAGTATCGTTGCGAGCGAGCATCATCCTTCAATTTTAGTGGTTGAATCCGACGAACTTTTAGCCCAACACGTTAGCCTAGATTTGGAAGAATCGGGCTATTATCCGATTGTGGTTCCGAATGCGACCCTGGGCCTGCATCGAGCCACAGAGACTCAACCCGCTTTGATTGTTGTGGATCGAATGTTGGGCGGAGAGTCGGGGTTAACGCTGTGTCGTCATCTGAGAAATCAGGGAAACCGCACGCCGATGCTAGTATTTATGGCAAGAGATAATGTAGAAGATCGTGTCGCTTGTTTAGAATCAGGAGCGGATGATTATTTCCTCAAACCCTATCGCACCGAATCGTTTTTGCAACTGGTGCGTCTGTATTTGCAACCGATTGATCACAATACTGATCAACTACGCTTTGGTGAATTAGTCTTAGATGTAGCGACTCGATGCGCCTTTCGCAATGGTCGAGCGATTGAGTTGACCATGAAAGAATTTGATCTATTACGATATTTAATGGAACATCCCCGAGAAGTTTTAACTCGTGAACAAATTTTAGAAAATGTTTGGGGTTATGATTTTCTCGGTGAATCGAATGTGATAGAAGTTTATATTCGTTATCTTCGTCTCAAAATCGAAGAAGAAGGGGAAAAACGTCTGATTCAAACCGTTAGAGGCGTGGGTTATGTTTTGCGAGAGTCCTAACTCTTTGGGAACAAATCAGGGGAAATAAACAACAAGATTGCTAACTCTGTATTTGCCTGATCTGTGATTAGGTTTCTCAACAATTTCCTATGAGCAAATTTTTAGCACTGTCTCTACTCCCCATCGGACTTTTTGTTGTTTTAAACAGCACTATCTTTTCTCAGCAGCCAACCCAGCTTTCATCCCCACCTACCGAAAATTTAGGTCAAATGCTACCTGTTACCGCCCAAACCACTCTCGGAGGTGAGGTGATTCAACTCGAAGTCGCCCGCACTCCCCAACAACAGCAAATGGGACTGATGTACCGCACTTCCTTACCCGACAACCGAGGAATGCTGTTTTCCTTTTCCCCGCCTCGGGTTGTCGGTTTCTGGATGAAAAATTGTAAAATTTCTCTCGATATGATTTTCATCCGTAATGGAATTATTCAAGGGATTCAGGTGAGTGCGCCTCCTTGTACGGCTGAACCCTGCCCGACCTATGGCCCTAATGTTCCGGTAGATCAGGTGATCGAATTAAGAGGCGGACGAACCCAAGAGTTGGGCGTGAAACCCGGCGATCGCGTTGAGATTGAGTCTTTGAACTCTGGGAACCCCTAAACCCTGAAAAAATTGTTTTCACAGAATCTTTACAAAAATTAAGTAAATTTGATAAAAACTTAATGATAGAGCCTACAAATTTGCAGAGAAATCTGCTAGGCTATCATTTCTAGCGTCTAAAATTTATCCGGCTTCATCTGAGCTGTAGGCTCCTATTGATTAAGGTGTCAGAGACGAGTGAAAGCTTGGGCGCACGACAGGCATCCAAGCCAGTTAGCCGAAACAAAGCGAAATCTTTGTTCGCTTCAGTCTGCGAGTTGGAATGAAGTCGAGATCGACTGAACATTCATGACTGGATGGAGCTAGTCATTAAGTTCTGTCCAAGGACGGATTTAATCGGTTTAAAAACCAGTTGTAGTAGTTAGTAGCGAAATTTAATCAAGATTAAGCCTATAACTACGCAGAGCATTAGCTCAAATCTTTATACTGCCTGAGTTGCAGTAAAAGCCATCTGTGAGGAGTGCAAGAGTGCAAAATAGTTCGGAATTCGATCCTCAGTGAATGTAGATCGAAAAACAATCCGAATGTTCAACTCAATAAGGTCTGATTTTTTAGATCTCAAGTGACGGGTAGACAGAAAACAAACTGGCTGAGTGCTGTTTTCTAAACAACTATCTACGTCACATAATGGTGTCTGTAAAAGGGGAGGTGAATACTCAAATGACACCCAACACCTACTCTCGATTTGTGCGATTTTTGCAAGAAGAGTTATCGGTTTCTCCCGCTTCGATCGCGATGGCGGAGAAAGCTCAAGACACGTCTAACGATAAACAAAGATACCGCGATCCTAATCCACTGTCAATGACACTGTTGCAGTATGGACTGGTAACTTTGGAACAACTTGATAAAATCTTTGATTGGTTAGAAACGGCTTATTGATGAAGTCAGTGGTCTTTTTCTGAGGTGTGCTATTAGAACGAGACCTATAAAGTCTAATACAAACACTCAAAAATTGTCGATAATCTTCGACCACTGACTGTCAATTTTCGGCTTAAGATTCAGCTAAAACTCGAGCTGCTGCCGCTACTCCCGATCCAGGAGTAAAGCCTTCATAACCTAATTCTCGCAATGCGACTTCGATCGAAGAAACCGCAGTCAGAATATCGCGATCGCTGACAAATCCTAAGTGACCAATGCGGAAAATTTTACCCTTGAGATGATCTTGTCCGCCTGCGAGAATAATATCAAACTTCTTCTTGACTACAGAACGCACTTGTTCAGCGTCTAGAGATTCAGGAGGACTAACCGCCGTGATCGCTGGACTTGCGGCCTCATCTGGGGCCAGTAAGGGCAAATTCAACGCTTTCATCGCCGCTCGACTGGCTGCCATTAAGCGGTGATGACGAGCAAAAATCGATTCTAAACCTTCAGCTTTCATCATGTTCAATGTTACCTGCAAGGCAAAGAACAAGTTGACTGGAGGGGTAAACGGGGTCGTATTTTTCGCGGCATTTTTGCGATAAGCCCCCAAATCTAAATAGTAACGAGGCAAATCCGACGTTTTATAAGCTTCCCAAGCCTTCGGACTCACCGCCACAAAAGCTAACCCGGGCGGAATCATGTAGGCTTTTTGAGAACCACTGGCGACGACATCAATCCCCCATTCATCGATGGGAATATTAACCGCCCCTAAACTGGTAACCGCATCAACAATCATCAACGCTTCCCCGTGAGCCTTAACATAACGGTTAATCGTTTCGAGATCGTTGAGGACTCCGGTTGAGGTTTCGCTGTGGGTGAGAATCACCGCCCGGATGTCTTTTTCGGTATCGGCTTCTAACTGTTCGCGGAACTTCTCTGGATCAAGGGGTTTACCCCATTCGGCGGAAATCACATCAACTTGCAACCCGTAGGCTTGAGCAACTTCAGCCCAACGTTCGCCAAATTTACCATTACTTCCACATAAAACGCGATCGCCGCGACTCAAGAAGTTAATGATTCCGGCTTCCATCGCCCCGGTACCACTAGCCGTCAAGATCAGCAGATCATTTTGAGTTTGATGTAACCACTTAAGGTTTTCCGTCACCTCTGCCATGATCTTGCTAAATTCCCCGCTACGGTGTCCGATGGGGTGTTTAGCGAGGGCGAGAAGGGCTTGTTCAGGAACGGGGGTCGGCCCCGGAATCATCAGCATTAATTTGTCATCCATCGCTTCAATCCTGTGTTTATGTCTTTGAATTGATTATCAGGGAATTAGCTCAGATTAGACTCTGGGTTAATCTCATTTAAAGACCAACGTGACTCAACGGGCAAATTCGCGTGTAGACAGCTTTGCTCTAATTGCTTTTGGAGGGCGAGCGCTTTGCGAAGGGTAATGATGAGCTGGTTGACCTGTTCATACTGGCGAGAATTGCGGTAAAGTGCAACTCTGGTTCTGCGTTCTAGCAGTTGTAGCAGAAGCTCGTAATGAACGTAAGAGGGTAAAGGAATCGGTTCCATGTGGGCAGATTAGAAGCTGATAAAGTGGAACCTCAAAGCTAACATCTGACCAGCTTATTATACTAGCAAATGGCGATCGCATTTGACTAGCCATGACCGATCAATTGCTTTAAGGCCTCTCCCGGATCGGGTTGCTTGATCAACGACTCCCCGATCAAAACCCCATTCGCTCCGGCATTTTTCACAATACTGAGATCATCAGGAGTATACAAACCCGACTCACTCACCACTAAAATTCCCTGGGATTGAATTTGTTCTTGTTTGGCTTCTAACAGTTGGCGAGTTGTGTCTAGATCAACTGAAAAGTCCTGTAAATTGCGATTATTAATCCCAATCAAATTCACACCATCTAAACTCAAAACCCGTTCGAGTTCATCAAGGGTATGAACTTCAATTAAGGGAGTCATCCCCAAAGACTTGACAATTTTGAGAAAATATTGTAAATCTTGGTTAGATAAAATAGCCGCAATTAATAAAACCGCATCTGCCCCATAAATTCGAGCCAGATAAATTTGATAAGGATAAATCACAAACTCCTTACACAACAACGGAATATTAACCGCAGCCCGAATTTTTCCTAAGTTATCAAAACTCCCTTGAAAGAACTTTTCATCCGTTAACACCGAAATACAACTCGCACCATTTTCTTGGTAAGCTTGAGCAATATTCACCGGATCAAAATCTTCCCGAATGATCCCTTTACTCGGAGACGCTTTTTTCACCTCTGCAATAATAGCAGGTTGAGTTGGACTGGTTTTTAACGCCGCGAGAAAATCCTTGGTTTGGGGTAAACCTTCAAGCTGACGTCGCAACTCCAATAACGGTAAACCTTCCCGTCTTCTATCAACTTCTCTCTCTTTTTCCCAGACAATTTCTTCGAGAATATTTTGCGGTTGATCATCCGGTACTGCAATTTTATAGCATAAACTAGCAACCGCAACAGACGGGTTAGGAGGACGACGACGAATTTGCATTGTTAGGAATTAGGGAACAGGGAACAGTAACCAGTGAACAGTAATCAGTGACCAGTGAACAGTTAGCAGTAAACAGCTTTTACAGTTTACAGTTTACAGTTTACAGTTACCAGTTTTTAGAGTTATCAGTTATCAGTTATTAGTTATTAGTTATCAGTTATCACTGTTTACTGTTTACTGGTCACTGTCTTCACTGGTCACTGTTTACTGTTTACTGGTCACTGTCTTCACTGGTCACTGGTCACTGGTCACTGGTCACTGTTTAAACCCACCCGATATTTTACAGCCTAATGGTAACGTTTGGATCGAATTAATGGGTTGCACTTAAAGCCCGTTTGTAGGCTTCATCTAACACCTCTGAAAGCGTCGGATGAGTATGCACAGAAAACGCTAAGGTTTGCACCGACTGACGGCTACTAATGGCGTTTGCTGCTTCTTGAATTAAATCCGCAGCGTGTAACCCAAAAATATGAACCCCTAAAATTTCACCCGTATCTTTGCGGTAAATTACCTTAGCCATTCCTTCGGTTTCTCCCTCAGCAATAGCCTTTGAATTCCCTTTAAAATAGGTTTTCACCGAAGCAATTTCAAAGCCTTCTTGTTCACCCAATTCCTTCGCCGCAGGTTCAGTTAAACCCACATAACTAATCTCAGGATGAGTAAACGCTGCTGCTGGAATACTGCGATAATCGACTTGGCGATGCCGACCACAAATCGTTTCAACGACTGCAATTCCCTGAGCAGATGCCGTATGGGCTAACATCATTTTACCCGTTACATCGCCAATTGCCCATAAATTTGCGATCGCCTCACCGCCAGAAGTTACGGCTAAATCATCATTAACTGGAATAAAACCGCGTCGATCTGTTTCCACCCCAACTGATTCTAACCCCAAGTTTTTACTATAGGGAATTCGCCCCGTTGCCACCAAACAAGCATCAACTTCTAACACTTCTTCAACTTCTTTGGTTTTTGCATCGGCTAATTCAATCACCACTGGAGAACCGGGCGTTACTTTGATCGCCAATTTACCCACCCGCGTTTCAATATCTCGCGGCGAAATTAACACCCGTTGGGCTAATTTAGCAATATCTGGATCGAAAGTTGGCATCAATTGATCCAACGCTTCAATCATCGTAATTTCACAGCCTAAAGCCGTATAAACATCAGAAAATTCTAAACCGATGTAACCACTTCCAATAATCGCAACCCACTGAGGTAATGATTCTAATTTCAGCGCATCATCACTCGTAAAAACGGTTTGATGATCAATTTCAATACCAGGGGGAACAAACGGAATAGAACCCGGCGCTAAAATAATATCTTTCGCTGTAATTGTTTTATCACCTTTTGGCGTTTCAACGGTTACTTTTTGGGGGGCGACTATTTTTCCCCAACCTTGAATAACATCAATTCCCAAGCGTTTCAGGCTATTCGTCATATCGCCGCGAATTTTCGTGACAATATTTTCCGCATGACCCGCAATGGTTTCTCGGTCAAAACTCACCTGTCCCAGTTGAATTCCCAGCGTTTGTAGATGATGAGTATTGCGTAACTCTCGCACCCGTCCTGCCGCAGCTAACAAGGCTTTTGATGGGATACAGCCTCGGTTAACGCAGGTTCCGCCCATTTCTGCAACTTCTACAATAGCAGTTTTCAAGCCACAGCTAACGGCGTGGAGGGCGGCACCGTGTCCACCCACCCCTGCGCCAATTATCACTAAATCGTAGTCAAAATCACTCACTCTACCTCTCCTGGTGCGATCCTCTTTGTTTATTGTGAACCACAAAGGGGACAGTAGACAAGGGTGAGTTTGTCACGGGTTGAAACTATAGCAATTCTGTAGGGGCTTATGACATCAGCCCAAAACCCATTGTAATTAAAGTTGTGATTAAAAAAGCTTGTCGTTGCAATGCACATACTCCCAACCTCGGGCTGAAGCAACAATGACGAACTGAGTAATAATAATTGTACAGTAATTAGTCAAGGTAAGGAAAGTCAATCTATGATCCAAATCTTACAACAACCGATTACCTTTTCTATCAATTGGTGAATGAAGAATAGGAATTACAGCAATTTATAGCAATTTCAAGTTGGCGATCGCTTATTTTCACCGACTTTCCCCTATCTAACGTTAACAGTTGAACAATTTTTTGGAAGCTAGTCAAGTGCGATCGCTCTTTAATTATCTGATTGAGGACTAAGCAGAGGAATAGGACGGTCGCGATTCTTGCGATAAATCTGAAAATCACTATCGAGAGTGAAAACAGAACTGTTGGGATAAAGCTCGGCCATTCGGACTAATTCTGCATCTGCCAAAGAAACTGGTACGGATTGATAGCGAGTCAGCAGCGCCGTTACTGCTGCCAACTCTGCATCTAAATCAAACTGAATCACAACTTGCTGCTGGTTAAGAAGTTGAAGCAGTGTTTCACGACCATTCTTGACTCGTTGCAACAGAAACCAGGTTTCCGAAATCACAGCCTCACAAGTCAGCAAAGGCGGTGCGATCTGGGTCAACTGCCCTCTTACCCAGGCATGATAGCGATCGCGTCGATCAATCAAAGCCACCAAAACACCCGTATCAACAATGACTTGCTGGAGCATTACTGACCGTAACCCCGCATATAGTCTGGATTCGTTGAGAGATCTCCAGGGCCTTCCCCCGCTCCAATCGAAGCCTGGGCTACCTCAAAAAATGATTGGGAAACAATTTCAGGTTCCGCAGTTTTGAGTTTCTGACGTTTGGCTTGTAGAAACTGTACAAAATCCAAAACCTGTTGCTGATCTTCGGGTGGTAATGCTTCTACAGTTTGTAAAATTTTCTCACTCAAATGAGACATGGTTATCGGCTCTAGAAGGAAGGATACCTATATTATGATAAACGACTGCGATCGCCTTAACTAAACCAATCTAATTTCGGTGAAAATCGACTTTCACGATTAAGGGGGGAATTTATTCCACAGGACGACCAGGCCCGACTATAGATTCACCTTGTTTTTCTTTGGCTGCAAGTTCTTGATTTAGTGTTAATAATCTTTCTAAAATATCATCATTTTCATTAAAACCGTAGGCTTGCATGACCAACTTACTCAGTTTAGCATGAAGTTGGTAAAGTTGGCTACTCGGTTCATTAAAAAAGGCATTATAAAGTTTTGTGATTCCCCATTGTTTCTTTTGCATTTGTTCACTGCGATATTCATGCAGTTCTGTTGCTGTAACTCGAATTTGTTTGACCAACTGAGCATCGGGATTTTGTGGAAAGGGAAAGGTTTCAAAGCAAGTATTGTGAGTGTAAGCAATATCTGCTTTAAGAGTTGATTTTTGAGCGTTCATCCAAATTCTATGAACCGAGGATAAAAGTACACCCAAAATATAGAAGTCATCTGAAGAAACAGCTTTTGTTTTGTTTCCTGGTAGCCAATCAGAATAACAAGAAATAAAGATTGCCCACTTTGACACTTCTGGAACTGCAAAATACCCAGATAATGAAGCCAGTGCGTCCCTCATTTCTGATCGGGTTCGTAAAAATCTCCACCAGTATTTTCTTGCTTTAGCGTCTCTATTTTTATCTCTTTCTGGCTTAACATTAGCCTTGACCCATTCAAAAGGAAGCTTGTATTCAATTGCATCCTCCAAACTCATATCATTAAAATCAATAATCCAGCGCTCCGGTTTTCCCAGGGTATTTTTAGCGAGATTACTTCCCATCGAAAACAGTTTAATCACCTCTTGGTTTTTTGAATCAGATTTTATCCACTGTTCGGCTTGTTGTTCGGCAATGATAAACCCTTTACCCACAGGAATAACACCTTGAAAACATTGATTGAGATTAGCCTTTAAACGTACAGCTTGAGAAACATCGATAACAGATTTTAGGGATGAGTTAATCTGTTGAACGAGATGATTATCGAGATGATAATGTTTGGGTTGCTGCTTACACCAATTCACCAAACTAACATGAACTTTTGCTTCACCAGACCAAGGTTGAGTAGAAATCGCTTCGTAAATATATCCGCCATTTTGGGTAATATATTCTAACGCAGCTTTGCGACTTTTTCCTTGACTAATAGAGTTTGTTCCAACTAATCCCGCCCTACCTGTTTCACCAATATGATCGTGAGCTAACCGAAACCAATACACACAAAAATCTACCGAGTCTTTTACATCTGAAAACTTGTTAAAAACCCGATCAATATATTCATCGCCTAGCGTCATTCTCATGTGTTTTCCGCCCAAAAATGGAGGATTTCCAATCACAGCATCCGCCTTCACCCACTGACCAAATAAAGCATCTTGACAGACAATATTTTGATCTAATGTATCTAAAGGTAAAGCAGGTTCATTGGTGAGTTCATATTTATCAATGGCAATTTTTCGAGCAATCATCATTGTCACCCTAGCCAACTGCACAGCAAAGGGATTTGTATCCATTCCAAAAAATTGCATCGGAGTCACAAAACTGATCGCCGCCACAGTCGATTCTGAACGTTTTCGTGCGGCGATTTTATCCATTAATAGCCTTTCAATCCGTTTTAATTCTTGATAAGCCACATACAAAAAATTTCCCGAACCACAAGCGGGGTCAAGTACCCGATATCCTTGCAATTCCATCTGCAAAGTATTTAATTCTCCAATAGTATTCGCCCCATTAATTCGGTCTTCCCAATAATCGCTAATGGTCGGTCGAACAATTTGACGAATATCAACTTCACTGGTAAAATGAATCCCGTGAGCGTGGCGTTTTACGGGGTCAATCGCACCTTCAAAAATATTACCAAAAATAGAAGGTCTAATATTACTCCAATTATCACGAGCGCAAGCATCCAACAAGCCGAGTTCTTCTGAAGTTAAATCAATTGCTTGCACAGTAGAAAACAACCCGCCATTAAAATAATCAACTCCTGTATAACGTCCGGCGGGTGTAACTCCGGGTCGATTCATTTCTTGAAACAAACCGCCCAAAATATCATAGGAACTTCCTTTTTTATCTTTGCAATCTTGAACCAAACCGACAAATAAATCACGGGGAAGTAAACCCCGATCTTCTGAAAACATCGCCATCACACATTGCAATATAAATCGCTGAAGCTGTTCTTCGTTAAAGTCTCGAAATCCCGTTTTATTTGCTCTTTCATAAATCAGTTGATACAATTCCCCCATTCTTCTAGCGGTGCGTTCAGTAACAGCAACTTGGTTATTTTTAAATACAGGAGACTGACCGCCAATTTCCATAAAACTAAACGCTCCCATTCGTTGAGGAAGCTGTTCTAGGAGGACTTGATCGACGGGTTCATCGACTTGGTTTTCAAAGTCAAAAATCCAAAATTCATCAAAGTTACAAAGAATTGCATATCGGGGTCTGTTGGGAGCAATTCTCATCCAATACCGTTCGAGTTGAGCATAGTGTTTGCTGAGGTTTTCTCCTTTTGATTTCATCTCAATTAAAACACCGTAAACACCCGCACGCGATCGCCAAACCAAATCAGCAAATCCTGTTTTTCCCTTTGCACTTCCTTTCGTTAAACGGTCTTCAAATTCTGCACCGACTTCTTTCGTTCCTTGGTGTCCAAAAGCCTGAAAAAACTTGCTCAAAAAAATTTGAGCCTCACTTTTTTCATCGCCTCTGAGGTGTTGCTGACAATAATTTACAAAAGACTGAAGGCTTTCGGGCGTTGCTGGCATTGAATTGACTCCGGTAATTCACCAAACTGTCATCAATTATTCTAATAATTCTTGTTTATTTTTATAATTACTGTTGGCTGATTGTCGTAATTGATTCGGCAGTTTAATAACGCTTTCCTTTTTAATTATACCAAGAAAGGGCTTCCACTTAATACAAATATTTGTATCGATTACGCAACCCAGGCAGTTTAATTCAATGATTGAACAGATAGCGATCGCTGAAGTTAAAATAATGTAATAATTATGGTAAAAATCTATCGCCTACAAATCAGATTTTTAACACATCCTATGACTCTCAAAGAACAACTCATCCAAGCTATCGAAGATTTACCGAGCGATCGCCTTGCCGAAGTCCTCACGTTTGTCAAATCTGTCTCCAAGCAACCTTCTACCACATCTGCTCAATCTTTTCTCACTCACCTCAAAACAATTGGCACTTGGTCAGGAGACGACCTCCCAGAATGTTTAGAAGCGATCAAAAACTCACAAGGAGAAGTACAATTTGACTACAGCCTCAATCCATTCGATTAATGTTTCTCCTTGACACTAACCATTGTAGCTACGCGATTCTAGGCAATACCCAAGTTTTAGAGTACCTTGCTAGTCTTGGTGATCAACCCATCGCAACCTGCACAATTGTTAAAGGTGAATTAATTGACATGGCGGCGCGATCGCAGCAACGGGAGGCTAATCTTGCCCTAATTCAACGCTTTTTGTCGGGACTCTATATTTACCCAATTGATGAAACGACAGCCGAAATTTACGGCAAACTCAAAGCCGCAGTCTTTGATCGCTACGCCCCAAAAGACAAAAGCCAACGCCGTAGAACCAACATCACTCAATTGGGGATGGGCGAAAATGATCTGTGGATCGCTGCCGTTGCAGTTCAGCATCAACTTACCCTAGTGACAGCAGATCAAGACTTTCAGAGAATTCAAGCCGTTCAACCCTTCAATTTGGAATCTTGGGTTTGAACATCATTGGAGGAAAGGAATTGACATCCTCCCGTCATAGAGCGATCGCTATCTGTAATTTTAACGTTTAATTATCGTCGCCACATATCAAATTGATCTTCTGAACACCCATTGATATAACGATTATCCACCCACCCGGAAAACGGAGTTAACTTTTCATTAGGCGGAAATCCATTAACCAAGGCGACAATTTTAACCCAATTTCCTTGACGAGAAACAGCCCGAACGACATCACCCCGTTTCAGTTGTTTTACGACTGGACTTTTTAAGTCCGGGTTTTTACGAATATTAACTTTACTATTCACTTGGTTTGTCACAATAAACGAACAAACCGGAGTAGAAGCGTTAACTGCAACAGTAAAATGACCTGCGGTGAAGGTTTCAGCCAAAGCAGGAGTGACTAAGAATGTACTAGCGATCGCAGCGAATGTTAGCGGTTTTAAAATAGATGTAATGGCGAATTTCATGGTGACGGTTCCTGGTGAAATCAATTGAACTGATTCTGTTTTCACCTAAACTATCTGTTTATTTAGAGGTTGATAGACAAAAATTAAATTGTCTACACTTTAAACCCCTATCACCTCCTAAGTTCTGAGTCTTTGAGACAATGAGAATAGGACAGTTAAACTTCTGTCTATTTTTAGAGATTTACTAAAATGGCGATCGCACACCGCTATCCTAGCAATAAATAACCCACTCTCTTTAAAAGACTTGGTTTTTGATTATTAACACTTTATTGTTGAGCTTGGTTCAGTAAAAGTAGCAGTAACATGATCAACAGAAATCCATCCAAAGTCAAGTTAACTTGAATTTAAAACTTGCATCTCTAGATAGACTCTGTAACGTTTTTGAATTGATACCTTATAGAGAAATGAATTTGTTTTGAAAAAAGGAGAAAAGCTAATGTCTACTGAAGATCGTGGATTTGCTTCAATGGATAAAGATAAGCAACGGGAAATTGCTAGTAAAGGCGGTAAAGCAGCCCATGAAAAAGGAACTGCTCACGAATTTACCTCAGAAGAAGCTCGTGAAGCAGGTAAGAAAGGCGGCGAAACAACCAGCCAAGACCGTGAATTCATGTCGGAAATCGGTAAAAAAGGAGGCGAAAACAGCCATTAATTAATTAACTAATTTTCGATTTCACTTAGTCAAAGATTAAGGGATTGTTTTTCTGAACTCAACAAGGGAGTTTAGCAGGGATGTACAGTAAAAGCTTTAAATAAAACTGTACTATCCCTCAACTAAAACTCCCTTGAAAACTTTACATTCGTGTGAGTACAGAAACCTTACTAATCTTCTCAGCATCTAAACCTTTCAGTTCATCAAGATGCAACCATCCCTCTTTTACTAACTGAGCAAAGGAAAAAATCAACAGAGAATCTCTGTGATCATACTTCCCATCAATATCATGTCTTCTGGCACTTAAAAAATCGTGAAGAAGCCAAATCTCATCAAGCTGTGTAATCTCACTTGCTTGTTCTCGAACAACTTTGATTAAAGCCGTAATTTCTCGCTGATAAGCTTTTTCAAACGCCTCCCGAGCAATTTCTTTCTCGGCGGTAGACCACTGAATGTCACTCACGGGTATTATCAAACCTAAAATATCTGCAATCATCTATGTTAACCGATTCTACGGTTAGCCTCCAAATAAAAGAGCGCCCTTTGTACTCAGACGCTCATCCCAAATTAAACAGTATTTTTGCCTAATTTTTTTCTAACGAGCTAAGTTTAATAGCTCTTTGGGAGAAGCCAACAAATCAATTGCAACGAAGAAAATTTTGTTTTCAGCATTCAGTAAAAACCGCCAAGCAATATTCATACCCACACCTGCACCGAACCAGGGAGTTTGAACTTTACCTGTTACTTTGATTTGAGTATAACCATCGTCCGCAGGTTCAGAAACGCCCCGCTCTGGAATTAACTTCAGATTTTGACATTCTTCTTGGAAAAACCGCAGAACCGCTTCTTTTCCTACAATGGGTCGGCGGAAAGGAGGCTGCAACGCCCCATCGGGTGCAAATAACTCAATTAACGTATTGAAGTCATTCGCATTCAAATTATTCATGTATTCCAATACAGTGGTATTGGTAACGCCTTCAATTTTGACTTGAGTTCGTTTTGCCATATCTGTCGGGGGAGTAACAGGTTCAGCAACACGGGTGTAACTGCCTAATTTGCTGGTGTCAAACCCCATATCAACAACCGAATTCCGCAAAACGGTAATTTGTTGACCCGACTCTAAATCGCGAATCGCTTGTAACACCGCAGCCGCGTTTGCAGAAAGCTGATAGCCTTCAGGAATCGGCGCCACAAGTCCCTGATCCATCCATTGTCCGAGTTGATACCAGAAACCCAGCTTAATATTCGCAGACCAAGTGGCATAGGTGCGACAAAGGGGTGTATCTGAACGGTTTGCCAAGTCGCACATGATCTGGGATTGTTCTTGTGGCCCAGAGTTACGAATTTCGTTGAGTGTAATCTCAGCAAATTGCATATTTGCCGCTCCAGGTGCCGCAATAGTAATGGTTTTGCCCATTTCAAGATAAGCAAACCAAATCAAAGCCAGTTGGTCTTCAGCACTTAGCTGAGTAAATCGAGCAATGGTAGCGGGTACGGTATCAGCAGCTAACGTGTTTGGAAAGATGTTGCGAGCTGAATCGATTGTAAATGGCATAAATTACCTTTTCAAAGTCTACGAAAGGTTTAACTCAATGCTTGTTATCGCAGGTGTGATCAAACCCACCTCTACAATAGGGGAATATGGTACACCCAAACATAAAGAATTCAAATTGGGGGTTAAGCATTTTTTATGGCCATCCCTCTTTATGGGTTGGCCTTTCTTTGTGACTGATTTGGATTTGTGAATAACGAAAAAATAACGAGTTTCAGTGTAGGGGCTTCAGGTCATTTTCAAAAATGTTTTATCCAAGCATTATAACACATTTCTACACGGGGATAAGATTACTTAGAAGAATTAATTTACAGTCTGCGACAAAAAGCCGAGCGATCGCCATAGATGCAGTGAGCGCGTTTTCGCGCCTCAGAAGCAGTTAGCCGAAGCATTGGGAGTTACTGAAACGACAATTAGAAATTGGGAAGCGAGACGTTCAGTTCCGAAGTTAACCCCTGTTCAATATAACAAATTCTTATAAGTTCTGGAAATTACCGTTGAGGAATTACCTGATAATTTTGGCTTTCCCAATGACTAAAATGAGCCAATTCATAAATTCTCCTTGAGGGGGTGTAATAGTAATAGGACTCAGACTGAGTTCCTAAAAAAATCAAGTTTCGACCAAGTTCTAGGCTGTGTCAGTGCAGAAAAAACAATGTGTAATATGAGACTCAAACTTAAGTGGCAGAGAGTTCTAATTTTCATGCTCTCATTTTTGCTCAGTCTGGCTCCGATGCTAATGGCTGTCGGACAAGAAAAGTCTCCATTTTATTGGGAATTTATCAATGTGGAAATTGATGTTCAAGAAAATGGAGATATGCTCGTGAGTGAAACTCAGAAATATGTTTTCACTGAATCCCATACCAATCAGCGATATCGATATATTCCTTTAGATAAGGTTGATCGGATTACAGATGTTAGGGTTTTGGAAAATGAAGAACAAATTTCGGCAGAAACGGGAACTGAAAACCATCAATTCTGGATAAGATGGCGACACGATCTTAACGCTCCAGAATCCCATACCTTTGTTTTGAAATATCGAGTTATTGGAGGTTTAAAAGTTAGTGATGATCAAGATCGGGTTTATTGGAAAGCTATTTTTTCAGATCGAAATGCTCCCATTGAAAACGCCAAAGTTGTGGTGAGACTTCCCGAAGTTTTATCGGGAAAAATTACACAATATACCAGTTATGGTGCCTCAACCAACATTCGCCAGATTAATCCCTACACGTTTGAATTTGTCGCTCAACAGTCAATTCCTCCGGGAGAGGAAATAGAAATTCTGATCGCTTTTCCGGGTACTATTCTCGATATCCCCACACCAAAATGGCAGCATTTCTCTTTGGGGAGTGCCATTTCAAACTTGATTAAAAATTTGTTGAGTTTTCCACTGCTTTTGTGGGTGTTAGTTTTGGCTGTACTTTTCTCCATCTTGAGAAGAATATTTGGCTGGGATGAAAATAGTCGCTCAAGGCATTATGGAACGACTTACAGAAGCACTGGTGGATATAGCAGTGGTGGTGGTAGTGGTGGAGGTGAAGCCGGAGGTGGCGGTGGTGGCGGTGGCGGTGGCGGTGGTGGTGGCGGTGGCGGTGGCGGTGGCGGTGGCGGTGGCGGTGGTGGCGGCTAATATTATAGCACTACGCATTATGGTTAGGACTTATGTAAAAGCTGAAAACCTTTTGTAGTCTAACTTTTGCCTTTCTTACAAACTTTGCTCTCTTGCGAACTAAGTCTCGCCGGAAACCGCCGGGCCGCAAGTTCGCGCTCTCGCCGGAAACCGCCGAGTCGCAAGTTTGCGCTTTTGCCTCTTGCCTCTTGCCTAGCGCGTAGCGCTATACCGCTTTGAAAACACCGCTTTCAATACCCGCTTCCTTTTGTTAGCTAACCGCCAAACTCCCATAAATTAACCCTCGATCGCATCTTGAAAAAGAAAACAATCGAGGGTATTTTCAACGAAATTAAACGGACTATCAGGAAGGCGAAGTTCGGAGTTTGACTGAATCATAAATTAGCCTTAACTCACTTCCGTACTAATTTAACATACTAATGTTATAACTAAAAGTAGCTTCATCCGTAAAAACACCGAATAAAAATTTTAATTTATTGCTTGTAAGGTTTGACAAAATGTCAATGATAAATATCACAATTAGAGATGATAATGGTCACAATCATCAACAACCTAAGCCCAAGATAATCAGCGATAGCAACATTATTTCAGGTTACAGCTATGGCCAAGGGCGACCATATTTATGTTGATTGGGGCTTGTTTGACCATCATGGGATAGACTGTGGTGATGGTACGGTCATTCATCGTTCTAAAGCTTCAAATAGAATAACTAGAGATTCTAAAAGCGAGTTTGCTAAAGGAAAGCCAATTAGAACTAAGATTTATCAGAAAAAATATTCTCCTGATGAAATCGTTAACCGGGCAGAAAGAAGATTGAAAAAATCTCATACCGAGGGATATGATGTTTTGTTTAACAATTGTGAACACTTTGCATACGACTGTACAACAGGTGAACCTGATAGTTCGCAAGTTTTTAATGCAGGTACAGGTGTTGCGGGTGCCGGCGCTGTGGGTGCTGCTTTAGCTTCTGCAACTATACCAGTAGCTGCTCCTGGTATTCTAGGGCTTGTCGGATTTACCACTACAGTCGCAGCTTTTCCGCTTGCAGTCGTTTTAGGTGGTGCTGCTGTTGCTGGCGTAGCAATTTGGCAAAAGGATAGATTCATAAACAACGATAAATAGCTTCAATTAAAACTTGAGGTAAAACAACGAAATAGTTAATAAATAATCCCCTATACTACTACTTACCATGAGTACAGGGGATTTTTATTGCCTAGCTAATATTTCTACTTGTAGTAGATAAGCTAGATAGAATTAAACGGAAAACTAGAGTTGTTTGATTTCAGAAACCAACTTCGCAACCGCATCTTTAGCACTGCCAAAGAGCATCATGGTTTTATCCTTGTAAAACAGATCATTGTCCACCCCAGCAAAACCAGTATTCAGACTGCGCTTAATCACAATGGTGTGTTTTGCCCGATCAACTTCTAGAATTGGCATTCCATAAATTGGGCTTTTTGAGTCTTCCCGTGCTGCCGGGTTAACCACATCATTTGCCCCAATGACTAACGCCACATCCGTCTGTTCAAACTGAGGGTTAATGTCATCCATATCGTATAACTGAGGATA
Organism: Limnoraphis robusta BA-68 BA1; assembly: GCF_034932365.1. NCBI lineage: Bacteria > Bacillati > Cyanobacteriota > Cyanophyceae > Oscillatoriales > Sirenicapillariaceae > Limnoraphis > Limnoraphis robusta. Next base: position 203,616 of record NZ_JAYGHR010000001.1, read on the forward strand.
AGGAACATTCGCCTCAGCTAACAATACGTTCATGTGTCCTGGCATCCGTCCAGCTACCGGGTGAATCGCATACTTGACATCAACACCCAACCCTTCCAACATATCGACTAATTCTTTAACCGAATGTTGGGCTTGAGCAACCGCCATCCCATAACCGGGAACAATCACCACAGACCGAGCATAACCCAACATCATCGCCCCTTCTTCGGGGTCAATGGTACGAATTGACTTATCTGTTGTACCAGCGCCACCAGCAGCAGCACCGCCTGTTTCACCCGTACCAAACCCAGCAAACAGAACGTTTGTCAGAGGACGGTTCATGGCTTTACACATGATGATGGTGAGGATAATACCTGATGCACCCACCAACGCACCCGCAATAATCAGCAGGTTATTCATAACCACAAAACCAGCCGCACTCGCCGCCAAACCCGAGAACGAGTTCAGCAGAGAGATGACAACGGGCATATCGCCGCCACCAATGGGAATAACGAACAAAACCCCTAAAACCAGGGAAATGACCACTAAACCCAAAAATACGGGCAAATTGAACGGCACTAAACAGATGTAGACACTACCAACCAAAAACGCGATCAAGAGTGCTACGTTGAAAGGTTGTTGTAAGGGGAAAAGAATCGGAGAACCGCTCATAATCCCTTTGAGTTTGGCAAAGGCAATTAAAGAACCCGTAAAGGTGACGCCCCCAATTAACACGCCCAATACAGCCGTAATGGTTGTGGGTAGAGGAGGCGTTTGGGAAGCCGATAAGAACCGCCAAAATTCACCCACCGCAACGAGGGAAGATGCAGCACCCCCTAAACCGTTGAGCAAACCCACCATTTCAGGCATGGCGGTCATTTCAATTTTATAGGCAGCGATCGCACCAATGACTGATCCGATGAAAATCCCCAACAAGATCATTTCATAGTTGAGGACTTGTTGATTCAGCAGAGTCGCAGCAATGGCGATAAACATCCCTACCGCAGCCCAAACATTTCCACTACGGGCGGTTGCAGGTGAACCCAACTTCTTCAGCCCAAAGAAAAATAGGGTAACAGCAACTAAATAGCTTAACTCTATGCCTGTTGGCAAAAACTCGCTCATGCTTTAGCCTCCTTTTTCTTGAACATTTGCAGCATCCGATCTGTTACCAAGAAACCGCCGACGACGTTAATTGTTGCCAGCACAATAGCGATCAAACCTAGAATTACAGTCACGTTCCAATCCCGTTCTCCGGCGATAATTAACGCCCCTAAAACGGAAATACCCGAAATAGCATTAGCACCCGACATGAGCGGTGTGTGCAGTGTCGGTGGAACTTTAGTAATCACCTCAAACCCAGCAAAGGTTGCCAGGACAAACACAAATAATGCGGAAATTAGAGTTTCTGCTGTCATAATCTATCTGGAGAATTAGCGGTTAGTCGTTGCGCTGAAACGCCCAAAAGTCAACAGTTAAGATGGGCGGGTTTACAGAGGTTATTGGTCAGAGACAGACGTAAAAGCGGAACCCGCCCCTACACAACTGGTCACTGGTCACTGGTGAGGTAGTGCGGTCTTGGGGTCTCCCCAAGTGGAGCAACTACCGAACCCGAAGGGTCACTGGTCACTGTTTCTACTGAGTCACAGCCACGCCTAAAGCATCTTTAACCCGTTGGCAAAGAATCTCGCCGTTGTGAGCCATACAAGCCCCGCTAATGATGTCATCTTCAAAGTTGAGGATCAGTTCCCCTTCTTTGGTAGTCATCAGCTTTAAGAGAGCCGAAAGGTTCTTGGCGTAGACTTCTGAAGCGTGAACAGGCATCGAAGACGGTAAGTTAATCGGGCCAACGATGGTTACACCATGTTTCAGCACGTCTTTTCCGGCTTCGGTACATTCGCAGTTCCCGCCCTGAGAGGCTGCTAAATCAACCACAACAGAGCCAGCTTTCATCTGAGTCACCATTTCCTCTGTCACCAGTAGAGGGGCTTTTTTGCCGGGAACCTGAGCCGTTGTAATCACGACATCAGAAGCAGCAACGTGAGTCGTGAGAACTTCACGAGTATGTTGTTTAGCCTTCTCAGAGAGTTCTTTGGCATAGCCGCCTTCAGCTACGGTATCTTCTTCGAGGGTGACATCAACAAATTTCGCCCCTAAGCTTTGGACTTGTTCTTTGACTTCGGGACGAACGTCAAAAGCCTCAACCACAGCCCCTAAACGACGAGCGGTGGCGATCGCTTGTAAACCTGCTACCCCTGCGCCCATAATTAACACTTTGGCAGGGCGAATGGTGCCGGCTGCGGTGGTTAGCATCGGGAAATATTTCGGTAAAGTTGCAGCCGCAATCAACACCGATTTGTAACCCGCCAGGTTCGCCTGGGAAGACAGCGCATCCATGCTTTGAGCGCGGCTGGTGCGAGGAATCATTTCCATGCTGAAGGCTGTCACCTGGCGATCAGCCAGCTTTTGAACTAAGCCGGGATTGCCCAAGGGGTTCAAGAATCCGATAATAATGCTGCCTTGACGGAGTTTTTCGACTTCAAATTCTTCCAGATAGCCAACTTTCAGCACAATATCGGCTTCACGCCAGACGGTGGCGCTATCACCAATCACTTTGACACCGACTTCCTCATAAGTGGCATCCGAGAAAAAAGCGCGTTCACCTGCTCCGGCTTCTATCCAGACTTCGATTCCTTGTTTAACCAGTCTGGCTGCTACCTCTGGCACTAGGGCAACCCGACGTTCATCTACCTGAATTTCTTTGGCGATCGCTATCTTCATGTCATAAACTCTCCTTATGCTTTACTTAGAGTCACCAGTGAGCGTCGGGGGAATTCATCAATTACCCGTACCCGTTACCTGTCATTCAGTGAGCCGTTTTTCTCAGGGATTAGAATTAAGGGGGGAAGTAACCAACCTCTAACCCCAAACCCCAAATCCGCTAGCCCTTTAACCGATTTATGGGTGACTGTTCACTGTTACGGTAAAAGCTGTCTACTGGTACTGATCAACAGCAGTCGGATCTGCCGCCGATCCCTTCGGTCTTGTAGCTTATTTAATTTTCCATGCCCAATCTTGAACACAACCTCCGATGGACACAACTCGACACCACGCTTACCGTTGTGTCACAATAACTTATCTTTCTGCATCCTAAGCCCAATTTTGACTAAGCATTTCGTATCTTTAACTTGTTTTTATGTCGTTCAGCGTTTGTGAATAAAATTTCAGTTTGTTACAGGAGTGTTTATGCGACGTTTTTTTTCGACTCTTGCGCTCACCAGTGTCTTGTTTTCAAGCCTTCCGGTTGCCAGTTTGGCTCAAGGAACCCCTGGAATTACGTTGTTTGGGGGGCCAGAACAAGCAAATCTTCTGAATTTTTATCTGCAAAGCGGTCGGGCTGGGCGCTGGGATCGCTATAAACTTAGAATTCCTGCCAATAAACTTAACTTGGCTGTAGCGTTGATCTCGATTACCTATCCCGAGTATTACAAAGGAAAATTTGACCCGAATAAAATTGAAGTGAGAATCGAAGGCGAATCTGTCGCTCTAGAGGAAGTCGTTTGGGATGCTGAAAATCATTTTATCGAGATTTATCCGGCTGAACCGATTCCGGCGGGCAATAAAATCGAGATTGTCATGTCAAATGTCAGAAATCCCACATTTGGGGGAATGTACCATTTCAATGCGAATATCCGCACCCCCGGAGATGTTCCCCTATTGCGGTATGTGGGAACTTGGGTTTTGAGTATTGACTAGAGTTCAAGGTTTTTATTTTTTGAAGTCAGCCCCCTAGCTGGGTGTTTTTGAGTTTAGCTAAATGTGATAAAGTTAGAGATTGGGACTTTTTTTTGTGGAAACCTGGGAGTAAAAAACAATGGCTCAACAAACGTTGAAAGGAACGAACCGAAAGAAAAAGAGAGTATCAGGTTTTCGGGTGCGGATGCGAACCAAAAATGGTCAAGCGGTGATTAAAGCGCGTCGGAAAAAAGGACGCGCTCGTTTGTCGGTCTAGTGGGTTGAATGATCCAAAAGCCGCCGATCGCCAATTCTACTGTTGAGATTCGGGTGAGATGTTACCCAAAGTTAACCGACTCTGGCATCCCCAAGACTTTAAATCCGTTTACACTCGTGGAGTGCATCGCAAGACTTCTCATCTAACCCTGAGAGCATTACGATGTTCTCCTCAAGCTGTCAAAAGTCAAAAAACAGCTAATCAGACGACAGTGCGACCGACTCGCATCGGGATTTCGATTAGCCAAAAAGTCAGTAAACAAGCGGTGATTCGCAACCGAATTAAACGACAAATTCGGGCAGCATTCCGTCAACTGTTGCCGAAGCTGTCGAGCGGTTGGGATATTGTTATCGTGGTCAAACCAACAGCATTAGAGTGCAATTCTGACAAATTTCTGCAAGAATTAGAACTGTTGTTGGTACAAGCAGAGGTAATCAATGGCTACTCGCGAGGAAACATTTTATGAGGGAGGCCCCCATGTGGGAGACCTGATCCTCAATCTATTGATCGGACTGACGATTATCGGGTTGCCCCTGGCTGTTGGTGCAGTGGTGAGGGCTTTATGGTTGCGCTACCGCATTACCACCCGTCGGGTTTCAGTGGTCGGCGGCTGGATGGGAGGCGAGCGCACCGATATCGTTTACTCAGAAATTGTCAAAGTTGCGAAAGTGCCAAGGGGATTTGGACTGTGGGGAGATATGGTGCTGACCCTCAGAAATGGTAGTCGCCTAGAACTACGCGCCCTTCCCCGATTTCGAGAAATCAACGATTTTATTGAAGAAAAAATTGCTTTGAAGGCGAAGCAATCTAGTGGCAACTAAGGCTCAAAAAGATTTTTGTCAAAATTTTGTCAAAATAAACTCAGTTAAATCGCCAAGTTCCTCCCCGATTTTCACGGCATTTTCAGATCCAGAAGATCAAACAATCAATCATCCCCACAAGGGCAGAGAGATTGTGTAAATTAGTGATAAAAGACTCGCAAGCAGATAGATTATCTCATAAGACGAATGGACTTTGGTATAGGTTTTCTCTCAAACAACATTATGTTGCCGATCCTGGATTTTTTCTACGGGATCGTGCCGAGCTACGGTTTAGCAATCGTCGCTTTAACGTTAGTCATCCGCTTTGCTCTTTATCCTCTCAATGCTGGCTCTATCCGTAATATGCGCCGCATGAAAGTGACTCAGCCCTTAATGAAAGATCGAGTCGAGAAGATTCAGCAACAATACAAGGATGACCCCGTAAAACAACGGGAGGAAATGAGCCGAGTCTACAAAGAACTTGGTAATCCCTTGGCCGGATGCTTCCCCTTGTTACTTCAGATGCCGATTTTATTTGCGCTGTTTGCCACGTTGCGAGGATCACCGTTTTCCGATGTCAACTACACGGTAGAGCTAGAAATCTTTCCGAAGGAACAGATCGAACGCATTCAACCGCAAGCCTATACCACCAAACCGCAAAACGTTTACATCGCCGATGGTGTTCACTTCTCCACTGTGGCTTTGCTACCGGGAGGAAATCGCCTGGTTGAAGGAGAAACGGCAAAGGTAGAATTAGAAACGGCTCAGGGTGAATCCCTAAAAGCTAAACTGGGAAACTATCCAGATACTCAATTCAAACAGAAATGGACTGTACTCAAAGGATCAGAAAAAGTTCAGATCGATGATCAAGGTAATATCGTTGCCTTAGAACCCGGACAAGCGACCCTACAAGGCACCTTAAAAGGAATTGCTGCGGATAAAGGCTTTCTGTTTATCGATGCTCTGGGTCGAGTCGGTGCCTTTGATGAAGATGGCGTGATTCACTGGGACATTGTAGGCATGATTTTAACCTTTGGGATCAGCCTGTATCTAAACCAAGTTCTCTCTGGGCAAGGAGCCAGTGCGAGTAGCGGAAATCCTCAGCAGGATACGATCAATAAAATTACTCCAGTTCTGTTTACGGGAATGTTTTTCTTCTTCCCCCTTCCGGCGGGAGTATTGTTGTATATGCTGATTGCCAACATTTTCCAAACAGCGCAGTCGTTTATCCTCTCACGAGAACCCTTACCGGAGAACCTTCAGAAAATTGTTGAAGAAGCCAATTCCAAAACCGTCAAAGCAGTCCCTTCATCGGGAGGAGGAACCGGAAAACGAACTTCACTTCCTTTTGAACCCGGAAGTTCTAAAAAGAAAACATGATGCAAGCAATGGATGAAGATCAAATGCAACAGGGCAAAGAATGGCTAGAAGAACTCCTCAAAGTCGGGGCGCTCTCCTCAGCCGTTCAAGTTGCTCAAGAAGAAGACAGTTGCTGGTTAACCATTAATGAAATAAACCTCTCTGCCAAACAAATTACAGCCTTAACAGGTTTCAATGGTGAAGTGTTGGATGCTCTTCAATACTTGATTAACACCGTCGTCAATTTGGGTAAAGAAGAAGAGGAAAAAGCGGCTTACACTGTAGAATTAAACGGATATCGATTCCGTCGTTATCAAGAACTCAGCGCCTTAGCTGAAAATGCCGCCAAACAAGTTCGACAAACCGGAGTAGAACTAGAGATTAAATCTCTCTCCTCGGTAGAACGCCGCTTAATTCATAACATCTTGAAAGACAGCGAAGATATCGAAACCTACAGTCGAGGACAAGAACCTGACCGTCGGTTAGTCATCAAGGTCAAAAGTTAGAAACTCAGCATTTTTATCGTGTCCATTTCCAGTCCTGGGAGTAGCAGCCTTATGGATGCCATCTACATCCCTCACCTGCTAAAAGTACCTCAGCGCAGTCTAGAGTTTCAGTTTGAGGAATTTCTCCCCGAACTCGAAACCCTCACACCCGTTAGAGGTCGTTTGAGGGTAACTCATCAAACAACTTACATCGAAGTCACGGCTCAAGCCGAAACGATCGTTACACTCACCTGTCATCGGTGTCTCAAACAGTATAACCATCGCTTGAAAGTCGATACATCCGAAATGATTTGGTTGGATGTCTCCGCTCATCAAGCTTCTGTCAATGCCCTAGAGGTGGAAATGAATGTCGAAGACCTGGTGGAAACCCTATCTCCCCAAGGTCACTTTGAGCCGACAGACTGGTTATATCAGCAATTGTGTTTGCAAACCCCTTTGCGACAACTGTGTGATGGGCCGTGCGAACCGCCTCAACCCACAGCAAAACCCACAACAACAACTTCAGAAACTTCAGTCGATAGCCGATGGGCGGCTTTAGAATCTCTCAAACAACAACTATCTGGGTAAAATCCCCATCTGCAAGCAAAAACCCTAAATCAATTCCCCCTTAAAGTTGCTGAAGTTGAACTAGCCACCATCAAAAGCCGGATGACCAAATTTAGTGAGGAGTTGGAGTTACTCCTGCGATCGCGCTACTCCTTAATCTACATTCCCACCTTAGAAGAAGAGCGGATTGAAATGGCGATCAAACAATCCGCCAAACAGCAAGGAAATCGAGCCGTCTATATTTGGGATTTTGTGGAAGGCTATCAAGAAGGCAATCCGAATGACCAGGGATTTGGCTGCCGAAATCCTCTTCAGGCGCTAGAATTTGTCGAAAAACTGGCAGATTCTAGCCCCGCGATTTTCATTTTACGGGACTTTCATCGCTTCCTCGATGACCTCTCAGTTTCTCGTAAACTTCGCAATCTCGCCAGACGCTTAAAGTCTCAACCGAAAAATATTATTCTCATCTCGCCGCAGGTGGCAATTCCCCAAGACTTGAGTGAAGTGCTAACGGTTCTAGAATTTCCTTTACCCGATCGCCCGGAAATTCAAGCTGAGGTTGAACGGTTATTAGCCGCCACAGGACATCGGCCCGATGTTCGTCAACTTGATGAGATGGTGCGCTCTTTTCAAGGACTTTCTATTGAACGCATCCGCCGGATTTTAGCGAAAGCGATCGCCACTCACGGAGAACTGCGTCTCGATGATCTCGATCTGATTTTAGAAGAAAAACGGCAAACGATTCGCCAAACTCAAATTCTAGATTTCTATCCCGCCCAAGAAAATATTTCCGATATCGGAGGCTTAGATAACCTCAAAGATTGGCTACTACGGCGGGGAAGTGCCTTTTCCCAACAGGCTCGACAGTATGGCTTACCTTATCCGCGAGGATTGCTGCTCGTCGGAATTCAAGGCACCGGAAAATCCCTCACCGCAAAAGCGATCGCTCACCATTGGCACCTACCCCTATTACGCTTGGATGTGGGGCGGTTATTTGGGGGTTTAGTGGGAGAATCCGAATCAAGAACCCGACAAATGATTCAACTCTCAGAAGCCCTTGCGCCCTGTGTGTTGTGGATAGATGAAATTGATAAGGCGTTTTCGGGAATGGATGGCCGAGGGGATTCTGGAACCGCTAATCGCGTGTTTGGGACGTTCATCACCTGGTTGGCTGAAAAAACCTCACCTGTGTTTGTGGTGGCGACGGCTAATAATATTCAGTCTTTACCGCCGGAAATTTTGCGGAAGGGGCGATTTGATGAAATCTTCTTTGTCGGTTTACCTTCCCAGGAAGAACGACTAGCTATTTTTGAGGTGCATTTATCCAAACTACGGCCTCATGGCATCAAAAATTATGATATAAACCGTTTAGCTTATGAAACTCCCGATTTTTCAGGGGCTGAAATTGAACAAATTCTGATTGAAGCGATGCACATTGGTTTTAGTCAAAATCGTGACTTTACCACTGAAGATATTTTAGAAGCTGCCAGTCAAATCGTTCCCTTGGCTCGTACCGCCCAAGAACAAATTCAATTTCTGCAACAGTGGGCGGCGGCGGGGAAAGCACGGCTGGCGTCTCGCAATAGCAATCTGAGTCCTCGCTTTCCCCCCGAGGATTAAGCTATAGTTAAATTCTCTTTGACTCAGGTATCGTTAAATTCTCTTTTAATATTGATGTCTTATCGCTCACCCCTGACAACTTCCCGTTCACCTATGAGCTTTTACAACCTCTTCAAGTTTTTAGTTGGGTTTGTGTTAGCATTTGTGATTCTGGCAGGTGCTAGCGTTGCGGCTGCTCTCTATTTTGCGGCTCGGCTCACCGAACTTCCCGAACGACCGACTTTTGCTAACGACGCTCCACCGACGGCTCAAGCGGCTAGCAACACACCGAAACCGACTCCGACAGCAAATCCGACTCCTAGCCCCACTCCTGCCGCTCCGAAGTTACCAGAGGGCGCGTACAGAGCGGTTGTTGTTCAACCGATTGGCTTGATTTTACGGGACAATCCGAGTTTTGATGCGAATCGTATTGGCGGGGTCGGTTATCAAGAGGCGGTTATTGTTTTAGAGGAAAGTCAAGATAAAAACTGGCAGCGTGTGCAGGCGGAAGAGGATAGTAACCGTGTGGGATGGGTTAAAGGTGGTAATACCGAACGACGACAATAGTGCAGAATTTTTTTGATTTTTGAGCCGCTCAACCCGTTGGAATTTCAGTTGAGGCACGATTAAATCGTGTCTTTTATCATATAAAAATACAGATACTCAAGATTTTTTATTAAGTTTTAATAATTGTCAAATTCATTTCGGCTAAAACAGCGAACTATGTTAAGAAAGTTGGACAAAAATCAATCTTAGTTGCAATACCCAATGGATCGCTTCACCACAGAGAGTCCAAGTGTTAGTGTGATTAGACACATGACAAATGACTGATTAAAAAACTTCATTCGGGAAAAAACAAATGTACAAAAAAGATTCAAAAGGTGATCCCGTCGTTGCTGTTGTAACGGCTTCCTTGGGTGCTGGGGTCGCAACTTCTTTTGCAGTTGCTCAAGGTCAAAGTCCCTTCGTTGCTTTAGGAATAACAATATTCGCTGGTCTTGCCGCTTTTCTTCTGGATCGAGCAGGTTTGGTGTAAATCAAAACTGCCTGAGAATAGAGGGCTAATATAGAATAGAACAAACGATAAGTCAAAGGCGGATTGTCTTTGACTTGTTGTTTCCATAAATTTTTTAGCACCTGAATTATCATGGACTCTTATGCTTATCTTCATCTGGCAGTCGTCTACGAAGACCCTTCTCAATACCCATTAAAACCGCCTGCAAGTATTAATTGGAACAAATTTTCATCTCTGACTTACCGCTATTTTTTATCTCTGGCTTTACTGGTCGCTGTCTTATCCGTTTCTCAATCTGCTTCGGCTCAGGTGATTCGTGAAGGCGATCGCGGAAGCGAAGTGAGTGCGATCCAAAGCTCCTTACAATCTTTAGGTTTCTTTAATTCTAATGTTACAGGTTTTTTCGGCCCAATTACTCGTGAGGCCGTCATTCGCTTCCAACAATCTCGGGGACTGTCGGCCGATGGGGTTGTTGGCTCCAATACTTTAGCTGCTTTGGGACTCAGCCAACCTCAAAATCCACCGTTTCCTCCAATTAGTCGAGCCGTCATTGGTTTAGGTCAAGGGGATAGCGGCCCTGGAGTCAGGGATTTACAAACCCGTTTACGTCAGTTGGGTTATTTTAACACTGAACCGACAGGCAATTTTGGGTCAATTACTCGTGATGCAGTGATTCGGTTTCAGCAAGTCAACCGCATTCCTGTAACCGGGTTAGTCAGCGAAGAAACCCTGGTTTTTCTCAATAACAGAATTCCGACTCTTCCGGGAAACCCAAATCCCACTCCTCTGCCTTCAGGAACACTCAAACGAGGAGATACCGGGCCTGCTGTGGGGGTCTTACAACAACGGCTATTCCGCTTAGGCTTTTATAACGGACAAATTAACAACTTTTTTGATGTTGCCACAGAACAAGCGGTGATTCGTTTTCAACAAGCTTACGGAATTCAACCCACAGGTCAAGTCGGGCCAACAACCGTGAGTTATTTGATCAGCGCCACAGGAGAGGGAATTCCGTCTGTTCCCAGTGTTCCGATTGTTAATCCTCCAGTCAACCTGCAATTAGGCGATCGCGGAGGTTCTGTCAGTGTATTACAGCAAAGATTGCGAGTATTAGGCTACTATAGCGGCCCGATGAATGGGATTTTTGATTTAACGACTCGACGAGCTGTACTGGCTTTTCAGCGAGATTATGGTATCGCTCAGACGGGAGTTGTTGGGCCGACAACTCAATCTTTTCTGGTCAGAGCAGTTCCTGAGTTTCAACCTGTAGCTGTTTCTCAAGTGCCGAATTGGTTCGCTCCCCAAGGTCGGCCGTTGAATATTGCCCCACAACCCAACCTACTGCCCCCTCAAGGTCGTCCGACGGTGATTTCTGAGGTTTATGACGGAATTGTACCTCCAGGTCGTCCGACGCTGATTCCCGAGGTGTCTGACGGGGTTGTTTCTCAAGGTCGTCCGTTGAACCCTTCTCCATTAACTCCAATTTCACCTGTAGCGACTTATCGCAGCGTTGTGAGTGTTGGAGATACAGGCTTTGAAGTCAGAAAAGTTCAACAACGACTGCGAGAGTTGAACTACTACCGAGGGCCGATTAATGGGTTTTTTGATCGCACGACTGAAGATGCAGTGCTTCGCTTTCAAAGGGCGAATGGGATTACTCAAACGGGTGTAATCGGCCCGACAACACGCATTTATATGTTTAATAGCGCTCAAGCTTCTGGGTCTACTTCGAGGGCGGATGCTTCTCCTTCTGTCGCTTCTCCCTCAACTCAAACGGCTCAAACTCTCCCGCAAACCCCGACGGTAGAAATTCAAAATCCTCCTATTAGTACCGCTAGCGTACAAGAGTTACAGAAACGCTTGCAAGTTCAAGGACTTTATCAAGGGCCGATTGACGGCGTTTACAATTCTCAAATGGAAGTTGCTCTTAGCAAAGCACAAGAACTCTATGGTACCAGTGCCAATGATGTGCTGTTCGGCGGGTTACAATCTAAATAAAATTGCAGGGCCGACTGTTTACATTTTGGCGGGGAAAAAAAACTTAAATTCCCCGCTCTTGTCCCTACTCCATGTCATCTAATTCTGAGTCTGATTCTGATAAGCTGTATTCAGTTTGTTCTGCGATCGCCTGTGAGCAAGACCATTCACTGGAAATTAGAGAAGGCCAACCCATTCTTAATGCTTCGTAGCAAACGGTATGAATTGTCAATTGACAGTCTAATAAGTGCAGTCCCGATTTCTCGGCTTGCTTCATCCCGATTTTAGAAATAGAATCATTTTTGAACTCTATTGTCTTGTTACACTGAACGCAAACTAAGTGATGGTGATGATGGGGATAAGGTTGATTAATTTCGTAGTGTTTATGGCCTTCGGCTAGTTCTAGTTCTCGCAATATCCCCAATCGTGCCATTAATTTCAGGCTGCGGTATATTGTTGATAAGCTGATCGGTTCTCCTCGGCTTTTGAGAAGGTTATACAAATCTTCTGCACTCAGGTGATTTCCTTTGGGAAGATTTTGAAAGACGTGGAGAATAGTTTCCCGTTGAGGAGTTAGACGCCAGCCCTTATTATTTAGTTCAGATTTGAACGAGGAAGAAGTGTATAAAGGCATAATTTTGTTTTCAATAAAGCTTTCATACTGAAAATGATACACAACAAGCTCAGTGATTGTCAAAAAAGCTGCTTATTGAGAATAACTAGCTATAACAAGAATTAGAGACTCCCTCAGCATCCTTATCATTAGCCTTTAGGACTCATTCTCAGTTGATTTTTGATTTTTTAGTATTGTTAGGTACAGCTTTTTTACAAGATATCGTTCCGCCTAGCAATATTCTACCATTTTTCGGGGTTCACTTTACCAGCAGTTGATAAAAATTCTATCTTCTGACTGAGTTTTCCCCCCTGAAAAACATCTTAATCGGGTTGAAGTTGCAATGTAATCCGAATCGTATCATTAATATCGGCGGGAGGTTGCCACAGTTGTAGCGATCGCCGTATTCGATCAAGTACAATCACCTCATTTGTACGATCACGCAGGGAGAATGTCGAGTTGATGTCATCCCAAATAATCCGTTCTACATTTCCTTGACTGACGACCACCTCAAAAATTACTTCACCTCGAACCCCTTCAGGTAAGTTAACCCCTTGTAAATATCGGTTTAATTCAGTTATTATATCTTGAGTTAACCCCTCAACGGCAAGAACTTTTAAGCGAGAACCTGAACGGATAGGAACATTACTCGGTTGACGAGAAAAAGTAGGAGTTGGCGGTGCAATTTCGACAGAACGAACTCCTCCACTACTTGGTCTTGGCTGTTGCAGGGGAGTCGGAGCATAACTAGGAACTGCATTTGACATCCCATTAGGTTGGGGTTGAGAACCAAAAATCCCCTCATAGCTTACTCCTTCTGGTAATTCTACCGGAATTTGTACCGTGCGGCGCGTTCCATCTGGATCAACTCTCACCTCTTCACTGACGGCGACAAATGCGGTATACTGCGACAGTAAGCGGTAATCTAGGGCGGTTTGTGTCACAGCCTCAACACCGGATTTTGTTTCACCGCCAAACATTTGATTCATTAAGTGTTTGATTTTTGCTCTTCCCCACAACTGAGCAATGGCAATATTACCAAAATCTTGATCATTTCTTGCAGAGGAATTAGAGTCTGAACCCTTAACATTGTTTGGGGGTGTAAAGTTGATGGGGATGATTTGTTCATAGCGATCGCCACTAGCTGTTATTCCCCTAATTTTCAGTTTACCACTGCGATGATCGGTTTTTCGTCCAAAAATAACTAAAGGCTGACTATCAAATAAATCAGGTAATCTCACCGGATAAACTTCGACAGGTTCTCCAACGCCATCCCAACCGACTTGAATATTGGTAAGAACAGGATTATTGATTTGACTCAAGAATGATTCTACCACATCTTCTGTGGGTTCATCAGGGCGAGTAATTTGGGAACTTCCTCGTCCAATTTCGGCTAAACGGTTTAATAAAAAGCGATTAACTGAACTTCCCACGCCAAAACTATAGAGACGATTTCCTGATTTTAGCTGGTTTTTTACCTCGGCGATTACTTCATTTTCATTGCCAATATAACCATCTGTAATTAACACAATACTGCGTAACCGTTCCGTAGGAGGAGAGGGGAAATTCATCACGGTTTGAATTCCGTTTAACAACTCAGTTCCGCCATTCGCTTCGAGTTGATCAATATACGCCATTGCTTTTTGTTGGTTGGCGACTGTATTGGCTAAAGGAGTCGCTGAAAGTGCGGTTGTTGTGTCAGAAAAATCGATAATAGTAAACGTATCATTGGGGTTTAAACTTTGAATAAACCGTCGCATCAGTTGTTTAGACTTCGCTAGCGGTTCACCCCGTTGAGAACCCGATGTATCCATCAGAAAGATGACATCTTTAGCGACAATTTCGTTTTGATTATATTCTAAAGCAGGAATCAAATAAGTCGCAAAATGTCCGCCTCGAGAATCAGCTTGGGTGAGAGTGGTTATTTTTGTATTCTCGCCGGAAACCTGATAACGGATGATTAAATCTTTATTGGGAATGGTATCAGATTTAGCTAGAGTTACTTCTATTTTATCTCCTCTATTTTGAGTTAAAATCTGATGAGAAGGAGAGGTAATCTGTTGACCTAAAATACCTGCATCAATTTCTAACTTTACATTAATATCATGTCCAGAACGAGTCGCTGGAGGAAGGACAGGCGGGGTAATTCGAGACGCATCAGGGACTCTTTCTGTATCCCGTCTCAGTCCATTATTCGGAGTTCCTGGAATATAACGAGGACCTACGACCATCGGAAAGACAAATTCATAGTTTCCCCCTTGAAACTTCAAACTTTCGGTATAGCGAATTTTGACTTCAATTTTTTCACCCGGTTTAATATTTGCGAGAGACTGTGTAAAAATATTATCTCGTTCTTGTTCCAGTAAAGCTGTGGTATTTCCTGCTTCTTTTGCTTGTTCATAAATGGCTTTTGCTTCCTCTCGTTTTTTGAGAGTTGATTTAATAATGCGATCGCCAATTTTAATTTCTAGATGATCAACGGCTGCTTCATCGGGTAAGGGAAAAACATAAATCGCTTCTAAAGCTTCATCAAAGGGATTTTCAAAGATTTGAGTCACTTCGACTCGAGAAATATTTCCAGAAATTTTCGCAGAAACATCAGTTTTTTTCAGAGGAAATACCGATGAAATATCCGTTTCCGATAAAACATACAATCCTCCAACCGTACATTTTGAGGTACAATCAGGAGTAGGGAAACGAGAAGGATTAGCTTGAGCCAGTGTTTTAATATTAGAGGCGGAGAGAATGGGTTCAGAAACAGCGAAAGCCAAAGCATAATTTAAGGGAATCTGAGTAAATAGAAAAGCCCCTAGCAAAACTCTCGAGAAAACTTTAAAATTAGAATAAAATAGCATATTGACTAAAAAAATAGAGCCGTAAAAAATATCAATCAATATAAAAATCAAGAAATCCGAAAAATAGATTCTGCAATCCTTCAAAATTTTAGAAGCATTTATAGCAGTCGAAGCCGAGATTAGGACACTGTTTTTCTGTCAAATCCTTTTATGATAAAGGTTTAAATTCTGTCTCCTGTCTCCTGTCTCCTGACTTCTGCTATAAGTTCTGTTTTTGAGCCAGATTTATTCAGATTTATTAATCGATTTAACCTGTTAAATTATCCAATAAAAGTAGGCACAATCCCGGCAATTTACAAAAAAATAACAGTGAGAATAAACGAATTAAAATTTTGGGGATGAAGGTTGATCCCCCTAGAGAGGGGTAGGTTATAAATAGTCAAATCGAAAAGATTTTGTGGCACAATACAGACTAGGCCTCTGGATTGAGTTGGGATGGGTAATTTTTATGACTAAATTTGTTTTTGTTACAGGTGGAGTGGTTTCGAGTATCGGGAAAGGAATCGTTGCAGCAAGTTTAGGGCGTTTGCTGAAATCGCGAGACTATTCGGTATCAATTTTGAAATTAGACCCCTATATTAACGTCGATCCGGGTACAATGAGTCCGTTTCAACATGGAGAAGTCTTTGTCACCCAAGATGGTGCAGAAACCGATTTAGACTTAGGCCACTACGAACGCTTTACAGACACCTCCATGTCGCGTCTCAATAGCGTTACCGCCGGATCGATCTACCAAGCCGTGATCAACAAAGAACGACGAGGAGACTATCAGGGAGGAACCGTACAAGTCATCCCTCATATCACCCATGAATGCAAAGAACGCATTCGCCGAGTCGCCCAAGACACCAACCCCGATGTTGTGATCACCGAAGTCGGGGGAACAGTCGGGGATATCGAATCTTTACCCTTTTTAGAAGCCATTCGTCAGTTTCGCAAAGATGTTGGACGCCAAAACGTGATTTATGTTCACGTCACCCTGGTTCCCTATATTGCTTCAGCCGGGGAGATGAAAACCAAACCGACTCAGCATTCCGTCAAAGAACTGCGATCAATTGGAATTCAACCCGATATTTTAGTCTGTCGCTGCGATCGCCCGCTAGCAAAAGGCATCAAAGAGAAAGTCTCCGAATTCTGCGATGTCGAAGTTGAATCCGTGATTATGGCTCAAGACGCCCAAAGTATCTATGAAGTTCCGTTAATTCTCGAACGAGAAGGACTCGCCCAACAAACCCTAGAATTACTTCATCTCGAACCCCGTAAACCCGAACTGCGGGCTTGGCAGACCTTGGTGGATCGGCTTTATCATAGAGACAGTGATAATTTAGGCACCAAACCGCGATCAGTCGAAATTGCGATTGTCGGAAAATACGTTCAACTGACAGATGCTTATTTATCCGTCGTCGAAGCCCTGCGTCATGCGGCGATCGAAATTGGGGTAGAGTTGAATATTCGTTGGGTCAACTCCGAAGAAGTGCAGGACAAAGGCATAGAAGCCTGCTTAGAGAATATTGATGGGATAATCGTTCCAGGAGGGTTTGGGATTCGAGGAATTGACGGTAAAATTGCTGCAATTCAGTATGCCCGTGAACAGAAAATCCCCTTCTTAGGACTGTGTTTAGGAATGCAATGTAGCGTGATTGAATGGGCGCGTCATATTGCTAAACTAGAAAGAGCTGATAGTGCAGAGTTTGACCCGGAAACACCCAATCCGGTGATCAACCTTTTACCAGAACAGCAAGATGTCGTTGATCTCGGTGGTACTATGCGCTTGGGTTTATATCCCTGTCGTTTGCAACGAGACACCTTAGCGTATCAACTTTATCAGCAGGAAGTGGTTTATGAACGCCATCGCCATCGTTATGAATTTAACAACGCCTACCGGAATCTGTTTTTGGAATCCGGTTATCAGATTAGTGGGACTTCTCCCGATGGTCGCTTGGTGGAAATGGTGGAACTCCCGAATCATCCCTTCTTCATTGCGACCCAATTCCACCCGGAATTTCAATCTCGACCGAACACACCTCACCCTTTGTTTCAAGGTTTGGTGAAAGCTGCTAGCAACACAGAAGCATTTTTGAACGTTCCTATTGATCTACAGCCAACCGCCTCAGCCTCCCCAGAGAACCCCAAGGACTCTAACCGTGTTCACTCTCCGGCTGAAGTTTCCTAGCCTAGCATCATTAGGTTGCTACAGATTGGATTGAGAAACCATTTGTCGGGTAACTTGTTTTTGATCCCCCTACGCATCGATTCCGAGGTTTGAGGTACTCCTGTGGCTTACTGGATTAAAATTTCAGAGGACAGAAAAGAATATATTGTCAATCTAGATAGGATTGGTGCTTTTTGTGTGGAACTCAACCAGAGGATCAAATTTTGGTTACCCGATAGTGGTCAGCCGATAGTTGTTAATGGACAAAGCAATCCTGAAGTCTATCAGATGTTTTGCAACTACATTGACAAGACTCTCAGCCAAGTCACTCATGCTTACTGGATTCGGATTGAGTACGAACGCAAAGAATACTTAATTAATTTAGCTCGGATTCATACCTTTACTTGCGATACCGGAAAGCGAATCACCTTTTGGCTACCCGATGGCGTTGAACCGATTATTCTCAATCCCCAGACTTACCCAGAAGTTTATCATCAAGTTCAAGACTATATTCGCACAACAACAGGTTACTCCCTTCCTTAGCTTCAAACCCTAAAAAAAATATTAACAAATTTTAACTTTTCGTTGCATTATCGTAACGTAGAAAGAATGAATAAGTAAACCTACCTAATGTAGCATCCTAGCTCTGGGAAAGGATGAATTCGAGAACAAAAAGATTGTTAAGATTTGAAGATGCACAAAATTAGTGTGATAGAATTGCTGTCTCAGTACGCACAGGGAAGGCGAAACTTTAGTGGCATTAGCATAGAAAAAGTAGATTTATTCGAGGCAGATATAGAAGGAATCAATTTAGCAGACAGCACACTCAACGAAGCATATATGCCCTATGCAAACCTGAGTTATGCCAACCTACAAAACAGCGAAATTGTAGCAGCAGAACTTGGAGATATTCGACTGTACCAAGCTAACCTATCAAATGCGAATCTAAAAGGCACTAACTTGTCAAGAGCTAACTTGCGCTACGCTAATTTACAGGGTGCAAACCTATCCAATGTAAACCTACAAGGAGCTGACTTGTACAATGCAAATCTCAGTAATACTAACTTGCGATCTGCTGATTTAAGTGGGGCTAATTTAGAACAAGCAAAACTCAGTAATGCTGAACTGTCAGGCTGCAATTTGTTCCGAGCAAAAATGGCTGATCTCTCAGAAGCTAAATGCGATCGCACAACCATTGGCCCAGATGGATATTAAACAGTGAACAGTTTTGTAGGGGCGGGTTCCATACTTATGTATGTTTTCCCTGAAGGAACCTACATAAACCCGCCCCCCACAGTGAACAGTTTATAGGGGACAGGGGACATGGCTAAATTCAGTCAACTCATGGGAAAATAGGGAGATAAAGCGATCGCAAGAAATATTTAATGTGTAGGCATCATACCCGATAACTACCTCAAAATCCCATGAGAATTTTAGTTGTTGAGGACGATCAACGCATCGCCAAAGCCCTATCGAGAGCCTTGCAAGCCCAAAACTATATTATCGATCTGGCTTTTGATGGCGAAGCGGGTTGGGATTTTGTCCAGGCTTTCGAGTACGATTTGATTGTACTGGATGTTATGTTACCCAAACTCAATGGTATCAACCTGTGTCAACGTTTGCGTCAGGCAGGCTATACAATGCCTGTACTCATGCTCACCGCCAAAGATACCAGTAACGACAAAGTAATAGGCTTAGATGTAGGTGCCGATGACTACGTGGTTAAACCCTTTGATTTACCGGAATTAGCGGCAAGAATTCGAGCGTTACTCCGTCGGGGCAACTCCATCTTACCACCTGTTTTAGAATGGGAAAAACTTAGGCTAAATCCCAATACCTGCGAAGTCAGTTACAACCAAATCCCCCTACATTTTACCCCTAAAGAATACAGTTTGTTAGAACTATTTCTACACAATCCTCAACGGGTTTTTAGTCGCAGCAATATTTTAGAACATCTCTGGTCTTTTGAAGATCCGCCCAGCGAAGAAGCCGTTAAAGTTCATATCAAAGATATTCGCCGCAAACTCAAAAACTTAGGCGCCCCTCCCGATCTGATTGAAACTGTTTACGGAATAGGATATCGCCTCAAACGCAGTTGAAACAAGGCAACAGGGAAAATATATAATTCATAATTCATAATTCATAATTCATATGATGATTTTGAATCTGACCCCGAAACCGAAGCAATACTCTACAAAGACTTTCTTGGAGTGGGTGAACCCGTTGAGGTTGGTATAGCGCTACGCGCTAGGCAAAAGGCAAGAGGCAAGAGGCAAAAGTGCCAGCAGAAAATATTTTCAGCATTTACCAATGTCCTAACCGTTATGCGTAGTGCTATAGAACGATTAATAATCCCTGGCATTGTGACCCCGAAGAAAATTGGGCGCCGCCAGGGACAAAATATGTTGATGGGGATGTGGTTTTTGTTGAGGAAGTATGATCTCCTCAAAAATTTAGAATTAAACGTAGTTGACTTGGCAGCTCAGTAATTGTTATTTGCGTAGAACAAGTTACTCCTCTTTTTGATCCTCTTTTGTCACCGGATGAGAGTCAATAAACTGTTCAATTGCAGACCGAACGGGAACCATTTCGCCTTGATAGTAAACTTTTCCGTGTTTGATATAGCATTCAGCCGCTTCTATAAGTTCTGGGCAAGCATCGGGATTATCAATGTCTTCACAGACTTTGCAGTCTTTTTTTTCCTTATTGCTCTTATCCTTCCAAATGTATTTGTTATAAGGGTTTTTTAAAAGCTTTCTCAATTGCTTTGACTGAGTTCTTTCTTCAAACCGCTCGTTTAAATCAAAGTCCAAACGTAAGTAATTTTGAGGCTTTACACTGAGAAATAGACGGTGAGTAATCTCATCGGATATTTCCGAAGAAGGGTCTAAAAAAATATGCGGTAGATTGGCTACCCATTTAGCGGCTCCCCATCTTTTTACTTCAGAATATGTATAAGGACGAGTGGTTCTGCCTGTACTAATAGAGAGAACGGAAATATTATTTATTTCAACTTTTGGTTGATCATTTCTTTTCATTGACAAAACATGAACGATTGCGGCTAACTCTGGGTTATTAGCTGATACTCCACCATCAATATGAGGAAGAAACTCCTCAGAATTGTATGGAAGTTCGTAAGGTGGAAAGAAGGTGGGTGCTGATGCTGAAGCCGTACAAATTTGCCAGAGTTCCAGATTATTCTTATACCACCATTCATCTGGGTCATCATTCGCAAACCACGTTGTATTTCTGGATAAAACATCATAACTAAGAATCAAGAGTTGCGTGTCCGTGATGTCTCTGATGGTCAGACATTTACCGGACTTCTTATCAATCAATTTTCTTTTTAAGACGTTAGCTAATCCTTGATCTCCGGACTCGTGGGGATATAATACACAACTTCCCCATCCCAGAAATTGACTGACTAACCGCCACTTTCGTTGCCAACGTACAGAATTAAGAAAGATATTCTTTCCCTCTTCCTTATAGACATCAACCAGTTCATTGCCATTCATCTTACTGGCAATTCCCGCCGCCAGAATTGACCCAGTGGATGTTCCGGCAATTAAGTTAAAATAATTATGTAATTTCTTTCCCGTCTTTTCTATCAGCGTCTTCTCTACCTCTTTGAGGATTGTGGCAGATAAAACTCCACGAATGCCGCCTCCATCTAAGCTGAGAATTTTGAAAGTCATAGTGTTTCCTCACAAGTCGGTTTTTGATTTGAGGCTCGCTCCAGCTAGATTTTGAGAAAATCAAGAGCTAATAAAACTATCATAAAGGATAATCAGGTTTTTCTTTGCTATTCCCGCCGAACAAAACTGACCGCCCCCACAACGAACGAGGTCAGTCTATTCTGTAGAAAGAGTAAACCCCGATTTCTCGCAAACGAGCGCGATCGCATATGAAGCTACAAACAATCATTCAGATGTTGGTTGCCGTTGCCGTTTTGGGAATTGCAGCCGCAGCCGCTTTCTTTCGTCCCCAGTCCCAATATCAAACGGTCATGGTTAGCCGTGACTCCGATGTTCCTCTGAGTGAAAACTGGGAGGTTAAGGAAGTCGTTAATGGCACAACCTTAAAAGCATCGAAGAGTTAGAATTAGAGACTGTTCCTAAAGAAAAAATAAAGAAAAGTGCCAACTCAAATTTAAAATTGTAGAAATATAGAGTAAACTTTAATTAAAGTAGATAGCAAGACAACCCTATTCCTCAGATTTAAAAAATAAGCGAGGTTTACTTATGTTTAAAAAAAAGCTATTTAAATGTCTAGTGTTTTTATTTTTGTTATTGGGAATATTTGGGGTAACAAGTCTCCCGACTTTAGCGGCAGAATGTGGAGAGTCTTTGTTTAAAGAAGAACTGATTACCCCACAACTTCAACAAGTCAAACAGCGTTTTTTAAATTTAGCTAACTCCTTTCAACCTGATAGTAATGTCGATAGTATTTTTGAAGTAACTATCGAAGGAAAATCTATAGAAGACATAGAAAAAATTATTACAGATAATCAATTCAATTACTTTACTCCTGCTAAAATTAACGGATTAGCAACCTTACCCGATGGATTTTCTCAAAGTTATGATTCAGTTGACGGAGAATGGAAAAAAACAGTTAAAGTCAATACAATTAATCTGCAAGGAAATACAATTACCCCCTACATCCAAATTTTTTATGAAGATAACAATGGAGGGGTAATTAGAATAAAACCTTACGGCAATACGGACGCACCCCCTAATTTAACTCATTTAAGAAAAGCTCACGGAACTTTATATTTTAAAAATGATCCTAACGGGGATCTATCTTGGGAAAATGAAGCTTTCAAAGTTTATGGGAATCAACCTCTTCCTAAATCTCCTAAAGAAGTTAAACTTCCCGATAGCATAGTGTATGGTTCACAACAAGCAGAGGATTTTCTGGCCCAATGTTGGACTTATTATACTCATGTTTCCGTTGATAGTATTTTTGATTAATTGAAAGGCACGGTGATTGTTAACAAGTGCCTGTGGTCACTGTTAAACAGAGCGCTTAGGGGAAATGGAATGGCTCACTTTGTTCGCGACGCTACGCTATCAATGCAATACTACAAACAACTTCGGTTAATGTTGACACTGTTCAAAAAAGTAAAGGGATGAACTTCGACCCGATTGGGCTGTTAAATCATCCCTGAGTTGGCTCAGGAAGCTGTACCAAAACTGCTGAAACTGTTGTTGACACTTTCTGTTTTTCCGAGTTGCGATCGCTTATTTGCAGAAGTGGCTCGATGTGCGGGGTTCTGTGCCTGAGCCGCTGCTCTGTCGCATTTGGAATGGGGACGGTTGCAGCTTTCACGACCCATGAACTCGGGTGCCGTGTGGCGGATTTTGCAGAAGCGGGGACAGTTGGCGGGGTTGGAGCCGTTTTCCCCTCACGATTTGCGACGGACGTTTTGCGGCGACTTGTTGGATGCGGGGGTTGATATTGTTACGGTTCAGAAGTTGGCGGGTCATTCCTCTCCGGTGACAACGGCTAAATATGATAGACGGGGCGAGGAGACGAAGCGAAAAGCGGTTCAGAAGTTGGGGTTTTAGATTAGCACGCTTAGTAATGATAGTTGTTGAAATCACAAGCCTATAAACTTTTCTTAAACAATATCCTATATTTTGTAGATATTTATGTTCATAAACTGTTGTGCATTTAAACTGTATTATAGAGATCGCTTTCAGGTTTCAAGTGTCGGATGTCCGAGTATGCCGTCATGTAATTTAGATTGGTAACAGCTTATAAATCTGATAGTTTTATGTTTACTTTCGCTATTAAATAACTTTACTGGAGCAATAAATATGGGTATTAAATCTGAATTTGAAAGCCGCAAAGTCGGAACAATAGAATTAATATTTATGGGGATTTATCTAAGTTTAAAGAACTGGAAATATACCCTACTTGCATTTTGTACAATTTCTTTCCCATCCCTGATTGTTCTTTCAATTTTTGAACTGTTACCTTCAGATGATGAGGCTCCAGCATTATTCACGCTGTTAGTTTACATGATTTTATTGGTTTATATCCTCTTAAGGATAATGTTTTTCCTAGCTTTATCAATTGCTACAAATAATTACGTTTGTGAAATAAATATGAGTTATAAAAGTCTTTATAAAAAAATACTTTCAAGCTGTATTCCCATGTTTTTATTGGGTTGGAGATTTTGGGTTAACTTTTTATTTCGGCTTTTATTACTTTGTATACCCGGTATAATTTATGGAGTCAATAACGGTTATTATGGAGAGGCTTTTATTCTCCGAAATCAAAAAGGAAAATTAGCCTTTAATTATAGTTTATCTAGAGTCAAAGGAAATTGGTGGAGAGTCTTCTTCTTTTATAATGTTGTTGGTTCAATTCATTTTGTGATTTTTATAATTCAAATATCTTTCATCACCTCCTCAAATACCGCTTTTTCTTCAAATATTTTTTGGTATTCTATACTTTCAGAAACCTTGACTGAATTCATCACAATTGGCATTATTATTAGTAATACACTGTTATTTCTTAACTTGGATTTTTATAGAAACCCATATAAGAGATCTATTGTGCAGGTAAACTTATCAAATATTGAGAAGATAAATATCGATAGAACTGCTATAAAAAGAAGGGAAGTAAACACAACAATTCCTCCCCTTCAATGTTTTCAATTTAAAGTGATTGAATTCGACCAAGTAGAGACAAATTATAAATTATTAAATTTGAATTTAGCTAGAGAAAATACCAAGATAGTAGAAATTGATTTCATTAATATAACACCGAAGCAAATTGAAAAATTATTGAAACGTAATAACATAGAATATCCAATTATTGTTTGGGCTAGGTGTGCAGAACCCTTGAAACTAGGAGAGATAGTAACTGGTTATTTGAATGGACAAAATAGAGGCTTTATTCCCGAACTTATTGTAGAGCAGCGAAACGAGAAATAAATCTAATTCACAGTATATTTTAGAATTAACTCAAGTGTAGTTTCTTGCAAACAGACTGCTTTTGAACACCTTTATACCTCCAATAAATTCTGCTTGATAAATGGCAAAACAGAAGTAATGGCAAAAGTTTAAATATTGCCATTTTGTATCGGTTTTAAAATCGGATAAACAGCTTTAAATTTCTACTGCAAAAATATCTTTAGGGCGTTTATAACTCCAGCGAACCACTGCTAAAAAATCCAGCCTTAGTCTTTGTCGCTGTTCCTTTTGTTCAAAGTTTACCCGAACCTCGGTGTGTTCTTGGTAATGTTGGGGAAAGTATCGTATACCAGAAAAAATTTTAGCCCAATTAACTAAACTATTAGAGAGCAAACGGGCAATTGTTGCTGCAATTTGGGTTCGGGACAACTGCTCAACCTGAACCGCCTTGACATTAATAACCTTGGCATCCGTTGGTAAAGTTGAAGCCCTACCGAGGATGCCGAAGTGCTGATAAGTTCCTTCTTAGCTTTTGGGCAGGCATCCGCGTGTTATAGCGCTACGCGCTAGGCAAAAGGCAACAGGCAAGAGGCAAAAGTGCCAGCAGAAAATATTTTCAGCATTTACCAATGTCCTAACCGTTATGCGTAGTGCTATAACTTTTTTCCTTCAGGTTGGTACTCTTGCTGGATTTTTCGGCATTCTTTAACGGTTGCCTCACCCGCCAACAGGCTTTAAAGACACGGCTTTCTTAAATTTCGTGGTGAATAATTGCACAACCCTTGACTCTGGGTAAAATAACAAGCCCCCAGGCGTTACCGAGGGGCTTTATAATTGGGGATTTCGGGGAGGTGACCCTTAATTAGTGGGAAACTATCAAAGTCAGATATTCGACTTTTTAATAGCAATATAAAAACATTGCGATCGCCGCAGGCGTGTCAGCTTATCAGATCACCTCGCTACCTGAAAGTGTGCGTTCCCCACATTCAGCCCAACTTCTTCTGAAAAGTCAGGGAGAAATTTAATTTTTTGCTCCGAAAACAAGGGCGAATTCAGCTAAATCTAAACCGTGAAAGGTTCTGCTGCACCATAGTTAACATTCCAACCTGAATCTCGCAGCGAAGCAATTGTAAATTGGCTAATTGGTCGAGGCTGATTAATCTCATCTTGGTAAGTCATAATTTCTGTGTCAAATGTTGCTTCTTCCCAGTGAGAATAGTCAGATCCAATACTTCCTGTACTCGTTTCAATGGGAATACCGAGTGGGCTATTACTTCCGGTTAATTCGCCATAAGCAATACCTGCATAAGTATTGGTTTTATACTCTGTATCTTTTTGCTTATTGAAGAACTTGCGTGAATCCTTGAGGTCATCATACTGAGTAATATTGTCAAATCCACCAACTAACCCTAAAACATGACCAAACTCGTGAATCATGGTTCTTGGAACTGCCTGTGAATCATTCTTGAAATAGCTTTGAATGTCTGGGTTGGTACTGATTGTAACTCCGCCAATCATAGGCATCTGATTTCCGTTCAAATCTTTTTGAATTTCTTGTCCCTCTCTAAAGCTATAGGAACCATCATTTGATTTGGTTCCATAGGTTGCACTAGCGAGCGTACCTTCTCCCAAGTTCTCAGCATAAACCTCAATTATCAAAGTATGAGATCCAGCAAAACTACTGTAGGGAATAATTCGTTCCCAAGTTCGGGCGGCTTGTTCTAAACCCGTGCGAAACTCCGAAGAAAGTCCCCCTGTTCCGTCCTGGTAATTAAATTGAATATCAAATGCAAGGGGATCGGTTGCGGAAGCGTTAAAGGTGGTATTAACAGCGTAATTTGTGGCTCGTTCGTCTACGCTATTGACCTGTAAATAATAGGTTCCCGGTTCTAGAAAAGCCCGGATAGATTCGCTGTTGGTATTCCGTTCGGGTAGCCAGGCTAAAACCTCAATTTCGTTATCATCAATAAACTGATTACCGTTGAGGTCTTCTACCGGATTAATCTGTCCGTCATTATTAAAATCACGAATCAGACGGACATCGGCATCAGCAGATAATCCTGAAAGTTGAGCGGTAAAAACGCCGGATTCATTGACGCTAAATTGAACAAAATTATCCGGTTTTTCTCCATTAACGCTGCCATTTTTTGAGAACTGAGGAGAACTTTCTTCAAGAGGATTGCTCAGTGTATTTCCCGGTTCTGGAGGAGGTAATTGTTCTTGAGCAGAGAGACTTAAACGATAATTGGTATCGCCATCTTTTGGCAGCACATGAACAAAATAAGTCCCAGAGTTTAAACTTTCAGTAATAGTTTCTGATTGACTATCAGCATTCGCTGAAGATTTAATTACGTTTCCTCGATCATCCAACAGTTCAACGTCAGCATTAACATTCAGTTGATCGAGTGTTAATTGAAAATCAGCGTTCTGGTCAAGCGTAAACTGATAATAGTCATCTTGATCGACATCACCAACGAAATCATTAAAAGTTTGTTCGCCAGCTAAAACACCGATGTTATTAGCTTCTGTAGTGTCATTTCCCGCAGCATCAGACGGAATAACAGTCACCGGATCGGCTGAAATAATCAGATCGTAATCCGTATCTCCAGAAAATGGATAAACTCGTAAATAATAGTCTCCTGCGGGTAAAGCTGAAGATTGAATGGTTTCTGAATCGTTCAGCGCATTCGTTGAAAAGTCAATAACATTACCCGTCGAATCTATCAACTCAACATCAGCATCACTACTGAGATTTTCCAACGATAAATTAAAGTCACTAACTCGATTCAGGGTGAATTTATAGTAATCGTCGGAATCCGAATCTCCTACAAAGTCCGTGAAGGTTTCTTCAGCTTGTAAAACCCCAATATCTAGAGAAGTTCCTTGAGTGTTTCCCGCTTCATCAGATCGGGGAGTAAACGCCGTGGCTGTTAAGGTTAAATCGTAGTTTGTTTCCCCGTCAAATTGAAAAACTCCTACAAAATAAGTACCTGCGGCAAGTTGAGTAAAGTTGATGCTGTCCGCCTCGACTCCACCGTTGCTTGAACTCGCAATAGTTTCGGAGCTATCCAAAGCATTATCGAACAGATTATTGCCATTAACGTCTTCAATCAAATACAAATCTGCATCGTTACCCAAACCGTCTAATTTCAGTTCTAAATCTTTGGGTGTATCTAAGGTGAAGCGATAAAAATCGATAGGACTGCTATCTTCAACGGCATCACTTTCAGTTTGGGTTCCATCTAAAATGCCCAAATCTGTAGCATTACTTAAACTGGTGCTAGATTGATTTGTTGAACTCGTAACTCCCCCAAAATCCTCTGCGGTAATGTTACTGCTAGAAACATCGTCAAGAATAGCCAGTTCTTCGCCTGTACTTGTGATTGTAATAAGGGTTTGATTGCCATTACCTGGCTCAATACTTAAGTCATCAAAAGTTAGAGTGTCTGGAAGAACGAGAACATCAATTCCTTGTTGGTAATCTGTAATGAGATCCGTTCCTTCTCCATTTTCTCTGAGGAAAAACGAATCACTCCCTGCTCCACCCGTAACTGTATCACTTCCTAAATCACCATATAAACTATCGTTTCCAACTTCACCGCTAAGTAAGTCATTGAATTTCCCCCCAAATAATATATCATCTCCATCTCCTCCATAAACCTCGTCATTTCCTAAATCGCCTCGTAGATAATCACCGCCTAACATTCCCCGAATAAAATCATCATCTTTTCCCCCGTATACCGTATCAAAACCATCACCACAATCAATCCAATCACCATCTTGGTTTCCAAAAATTACATCATCACCAGCAAGAGCATTAATTGTGTCTATACCCTCCATTCCAAAAATGTTATCCGGGCTTTCGGTTCCCCATAAAGCTTCTGTAGATGCCGTTCCAAAAATTTCCATATTCCCTCCATTACCTCAGAAAACATATATAAAAAGAAGCTCTCTGCAATTGTTTTCTAGTGGAACTTAGGCCCAAAGGAGTAAAAAGCTTTCCGGACAACAGAAATCTGCCAACTTGGATAAATAAATTCTCGCTCCAAGCTGATAAGTGTTGCTTTTAAATCTTAGAAAATGATTTTCTGATTCGTTGTTTTACTCTTTTTAGCTGACTTTCTTTTGATGATTTTTAACATCAATAGAGTTGCACTAGGTATTTATTCAGATATCCCCAATCTAGCTCGAATAATTTGTATAGGCAAGAGGGAAATTAAAAACCCATCTCATAAAAAATGGCTAAAAACTTTGGTCTGTTTAATTCTCAGCTATTGGAAGGTCTAAAGTTGAAAAAATTCTGTACTTTTTAGCGGTTTTTCCAAATCGAACTGCCGTCATATTACTTTACAAAATATTCCACATTATCGTTGGGTGAGAAGTAACTTAATAGCAAACATGGATAGTCCGTAGGCTGCAACTAGGGCGTACAGCACTACGCACTAAGGTAAAACATTGGTAAAAGCTGAAAACTCGGAAAGCAAGTCAACCACAAGTAAGGAATCGGTCGGGGCGACAACTAGAGGTCAAAATGTCTTGGGGTAAGGTTTTGAGTAGCTCTACTAAGAAACTGGAGTTTAGACTATTTATTAAATTTTAAATCGATCCTCCCCAATCAACCATTGTTCGCAGGGATAAGCAAGTCCCGCAGCCCGCAACTGGAGACTCAGGCAATTAGCCAACAATGACTTCAAGTTGAAGCGTGAGTTGCCGAAAAAGTCTAAGTTTTCAACTACGGTTTGAGGGGATAATAAAGTTCGCCCCGTTTTTCCCAAGAAACGCGACCGATATCTTTACTTTTACTCCAAGTAAGGAAGTGTTCATTTCCCCGATTAGCTTCTTTCTCCACCGTATCAGGATTAACCCCCAATCTATTGGCTAACTCTCCGGCTTTCAACGGTTGCAGTTTCGGCTTAACAAAAGAATTGGTCGAACGTTTTTTCTGAGTGACTTTCCCGGAAATTACCCCCGCCAGAAGTTGCTGCATTTGTTCCATTTGGGCTTTCATTGTATTAATCTCTGCTTCCGTGCTTGCTAATTGCTCTTTAACTATTTCTTCAATTATTGCTTTTTGTGGGGAAACGAGTTGAGAATTTTGCTGCAAATCAGTTTCAAAGAATTGTTTGACAATTTCAACTAATGCGGCACTCTCCGTTAGGTTCTGCTGTTTGGCATACTTTGTGAGTTTTTGGTAATATTCGAGGGGAAGATGAGCCAGAAAAGTTCAGTGTTATCACGGATGCGGTGAAAGGGATTCTGGGTTTAGTCTAGGGATATTGGAGAGTAACAGATGATCGATTTTCTCAGCCAGGAAGTTACTTTCATTATCCAGGGGAGCGAAAATGGCGTTAATGATTCCCGAAGCCGTGCCTTCTGATGCCAGTCAGGGAGAGAAGCGGTTATTTAAAGTGTTGCGGGATGAACTGCCCGATGATTTCTTCATCTATTACGAACCCAACGTCAAGGGTTTATTTCCCGACTTTATCATCCTCAGTCCCGATTTAGGATTATTGATTCTAGAAGCTAAGGGCTGGAGTGCCAGTCAGATATTAAAAGCTGACCATCAAATCTTTGAAATTTGTACCGATAGCCGGGTAGAGAAGTGCCAATCTCCGCTCAGGCAGGGCAAGGGATATCTTGACGCTTTGATGAATAAACTCAAGGATTATTCGATTCTCTGTCAGGATGAAGGCGAATATCAGGGTAAGTTGGCGTTTCCGATGGGCTGCGGCGTCATTATGACCAACATGACCGAAGCTGAAGCTACCGACGAGAATATCTATGCTTTGCTAGAAAAACCCCAGACCGTTTATCGGGATGAACTAGAAGAATGGAACAGCATGGGAGAACGGGAGTTAATTAAGCGCTTGGAGTCCATGTTCACCGTCCGCTTTAAGTTTTGGGGACTGGAAGATGACCAAATCAGCACCATCAAGGGAGTCATTCACCCGGAAGTGCAAGTCAGGGAAGAACCCGCCAAACCAACGAGCGCTCCCAAAAAGCAGGTTATCCAACCGAACGCAACCATTATCAAAACCCTAGACCACAAACAGGAACAGTTGGCTCGTTCATTGGGAAGCGGTCATCGACTATTCTGCGGAGTTGCAGGGTCAGGCAAAACATTAATCCTTTTATCCCGTGCCAAAACTCTCGCTGGGGGAGTGTTCAACCAACGGGTTCTCGTCTTATGTTTCAACATCACCCTTGCTGCCTACTTGCGTTCCCTGATTGAAGCAGATAATAATCCCTTGTACCGAGAGCGCATCGAAATTCTGCACTTCCACGATTGGGCAAAATCAGTAATAGGCAGTTTACCAAATCCCAAGAATTACGAAAGCAGTGATGAGTATGACGAGGTGTTAGGCGATCGCCTCCTGAAAGTTCTAGCATTAATGCCACCGGAGGAAAAATGGGATGCTGTTCTCATCGATGAAGCTCACACCTTCTATCCTGCCTGGTTTAAGTGTTGTGCTGCGGCTCTCAAAGACCCAGAAAATGGTGATTTGCTCATTGTCTCCGACCGTTCCCAAAGTCTCTACAATCGCCAGAAGTTTACCTGGAAATCCGTTGGCATTAAGGCACAGGGACGAGTACGCAAACTCAATCGTAATTATCGCAATACCTCCGAAATTCTATCGGCCGCTTGGGATATGGTGCAGTCCCTCTCCACCGATGACGAAGACGACGATGAGGCCTTTCCGTTGGTCGAACCGGAAGCTGCCCTCCGACATGGCAAGAAACCTGTACTTCATCTGGTCGCTGACCGAATGGCTGAAGTTGAAAATGCGATCGCCCAAATTCAGCAGCTACTTTCCGAAGGCTACGAATCGAAAGATATTGCTGTGATTTACCGTTACCTGGGACGCTGTGAAGCCGAACCGTTTGGTTATCTCACTCAACAATTGAATGAACTGGACTTGGGTTGCTACTGGGTTAATGAAAACAAGAAAAACTATAGTCGGCATCATCCCGGCATTAGATTGATTACCAGTAAATCCGCATTGGGATTAGAGTTCAAAGCCGTGATTATCCCCTGGGTTCAACAGTTCGGTGTAGGTAATGAAGCTGAAGCCAGACGGGAACTTTATGTGAGTATGACACGCGCCCAGGACGTGTTGCATTTATTCGGGTCGGGTCAGTTTCCTGTTCTGCGGGAATTGCAAGAATGCGATCATTTTGATGTGGCTTAGAGTCAGTTCACTTCGTTAACTTATTTTAGGATAATTTCTGATGGATAGCTCTAATACAGAAGCTCAAAAACTAGCTGGTAGTAGTGCATAGTAATGATCTAGGTTCGTAAACTAGCATTATAGTGATGAACAAAATACCAAATTGCACCAATATGATTGTCTAGAGATTTTGAGAATGATCAAGTTTTACGTACTAAGCGGGAAACTCTTTGACGTCAAGTGTTATTCAATCGCGCGGAATGCGCCCTCAGGCAAGCTCTTGAATTAAATTCAAGAGAACCTGACGGTTCAATATAACTTGTATAACCAGTATCTTTACCAACCGCACGGTGACGCTTACTCGGTAATACTTGTTCGTAAGCTTCCCAAAAATCAGTGTAACAAATAGCGCATTGACGGTAAACTGTCGGAAGTGAATGCCACAATTGCTTTGCTGATTGGCGCTTTGCGATCGCCAATATATACTCCAAGAATTTCTGGTGTTGTTGCGTCAATTGCAAGCCAAATCCAATCAGTTCGTCCATTTTTTACAATTTTTTTGGAGTTACATTGAGGGCAAGGCATACTGCAATTTTTGCACGACACTTCTGATTGTATCATTACTATGCACGACTACCCATAACTCATAACTCATCAATGAAGCCCAACCGTCAAGCCAAAAACTCCGTTAGTCCTCAATTTCAAACCTTACGCTGGCGGTTACTCGGATCGTACCTAGTAATTATGGTTGCTATTCGGCTAATTTCCGATTTATTAGTCTATCATTTTTTTACCC
The DNA here is from genome assembly GCF_034932365.1 of Limnoraphis robusta BA-68 BA1. NCBI lineage: Bacteria > Bacillati > Cyanobacteriota > Cyanophyceae > Oscillatoriales > Sirenicapillariaceae > Limnoraphis > Limnoraphis robusta. The sequence continues at coordinate 235,914 of NZ_JAYGHR010000001.1, forward strand.
ACAGTCTATATCAACAACTCGACAACCGACTGTTCAACCTGGCTCAAGCCGCCGCTCATAGTTTAGTTGCGATCAAACAAGACTCCAACGCAGTTAATGACACCCCTTATCGTTCCCTCGATGGCGACGGAGATCTTGATATTCCCTGGCAAAATCTTCGCAAACCCAATCAAAGTGTAGAATGGTTTACAGCAAATCAAAATCGTTTAGCCTTTTCAGGAATATTATTTTCTGACTTCCCTTTAAAACCTGGATTTCATACTTTTGCAGGGGGAACAATACGCAGTTTAATGATTCCTGCTTACAGTTATAATCAACAACAAACCCAACAACTTGAAGGTTATGTTCGTGTTAGTGAGTCTACCGAGTCTGTAGAAGGAGTTCTCTCAAAATTACGTTGGGGTTTAACCTTGGGCGGTTGCGTGGCGTTTGGGTTAATTGGAGTTGGGGGAATGTGGCTGACTCAACAATCAATTAAACCCATAGAACAGAGTTTTAAGCAATTACAACAGTTTACCGCAGATGCTTCCCACGAATTGCGATCGCCCCTAACTGTGATTAAAACTTCGGTTCAAGTTTTAGAAACTCATGCCCATCATATTTATTCTGAAGATCGAGAACAATTTCAGGCAATTATTAGTGCTACAAACCAGATGAGTCGTTTGGTTGAAGATTTGCTATTACTCGCCCGTACCGATCAATTTAATCAGACATCAACTCAACCTTTTACTTTAATTGATCTCAACGAATTGTTAGGAGAAGTTGTTGAACTTTTAGACTTAAATGCAGAAGCTAAAAATATAACCATTCAATTTAATGTACAAACCGATATCAAAGTTAAAGGCGATGCTTCTCAGTTGTTTCGTCTGTTTCGCAATTTAATTGAAAATGCTCTACAATATACACCTTCAGGCGGAACGATTACCCTTTCAACTTATAGAGAAGAGAAACTGGTGCGGGTAGACGTTAAAGATACGGGGATAGGTATTGCTCCCGAACATTTACCTTTTATTTTTGATCGTCTTTGGCGAGGGGATACTGCACGAACTTATCGGGAAGACGGTTCCGGGTTGGGGTTGGCTATTGTTCAAGCTATTACTCGCCGTCATGGAGGAGAAATTACTGTTAAAAGTCAAGTTGGGGTAGGGAGTTGCTTTCAGGTGCGTCTCCCAGTAGTCTAGATAACGGTTGAGTGAAACCATAGACTGAACTTATTTTTTAATTTTAGCTTGTGTGGTGTGTTTTTATGTGCGATTCTCCTTCTGAAATTATCCAACGCACAATTGAATATATGTTGGACATCCGAAAACCTCAAAGATATCGGGTTTCCCCGTCAGTAAAGCAAATATTATCACAATTGGACACCTGACTCCGGGGCGGGTTTATCAGAGTTTTTTATGGGAATTACAGGTTAACTCATAACCCGCCCCTACAGGAAACTTGGGCAGGTTTATCAGAGTTTTTTATGGGAATTACAGGTTAACTCATAACCCGCCCCTAC
>NZ_JAYGHR010000001.1:237514-261008 GCF_034932365.1 Limnoraphis robusta BA-68 BA1
CGCCCCTACAGGAAACTTGGGCGGGTTTATCAGAGTTTTTTATGGGAATTACAGGTTAACTCATAACCCGCCCCTACAGGAAACTTGGGCAGGTTTATCAGAGTTTTTTATGGGAATTACAGGTTAATATCATGTCCGGATAATTAGTGATAAAAAACTTTCTCCTTCTCCTCCTCTTTCTTCTTCTTTATTTCCTCCTGACTCCTGACTCCTGACTCCTGACTCCTGACAGTTAATTCCTAATGCTTTCAGACAAATTTTTCCATCCTCCCGAGTTCTTTACTTTTTCGATCTAGAGTAAAAACTGTCAACGCCAGACGGGACTTTGCAGCATACAGACTTTGATGCAAACCGGTTGAAAGGGAAGAACCAACCATGATGCGAACTTTCCGAAAATATCATCGCAATCGATGAGCGATCACTAATTTTTTTCGACTGGAATCGCTGTAAAACGATTGATTACTAAAAATACTCAGTCTACCCAAAGGAGAATTTTACCATGATGTTTAGTTATTTGAATCACAAAACCATTGCTGCTATCGTTGCCGTTAGCCTAGTGAGTTTATTTGGTTGTTCTCAACAGCAACCCTCAGCAACTGTTGAACCTTCTGCTGATACTACGAAAACAGTTGTGAGTGAGACAAAAGCCGAAGATCCAAAAGCCGAAACGTTGAAAAATCTACAAGCGGCTTATAATGGTGAATCTAACGCTCATGTTATGTATTTAGAATTTGCTGAAAAAGCCGATGAAGAAGGCTATGGAAAAGTTGCTCGTTTATTTCGTGCGGCGGCTCGTGCCGAAGAAATTCACCGGGATAACCATGCTAAAGTGATAATATCAATGGGCGCAACTCCTGAAAACGATATTGCTACGCCTCAAGTGAGTTCTACAGGAGAAAACCTAGAAAAAGCAATAAAGGGGGAATCCTACGAACGTGATACCATGTATCCTAAGTTTATTTCCCAAGCCAAAACCGCAGGAAATGAAGCCGCCGTTCAAACCTTTACCTACGCCACCGAAGCTGAAGCCCAACACGCCGAATTATACACTCAAGCCCTGAACAACCTCAATGAGTGGAAAGAAGCAACTCAAGTAATTTATGTTTGTGAAGCTTCAGGACATACAACTATGAATGCGGATGAAACTGCAACTTGTCCTCAAAGTAATGCTTCACAACAATTTGAAGAAATTCTCTAACTTAGGTTGAAGAATTCTTTGAGTATTGGTTAAAAAGAGAAACCCAGATAGAAACCCGGTTTCTCTAGCGAAACGGGTTTTTTAAGGTTGGCTTTTCCGGAAGTGTAGATTGTCCTGTTTGAACCTGTAGCATTTTAGTTTATGAAGCGTCGAGAGTTTTTGACTTGGGTTGGAATTGGAGGATTGGCAACTTATTTACCCGTCGCCTTAGCCGCCTGTTCTCCTCAAAAAACAGAATTACCATTAACAGTGAGTGCAACAAATTCAGAGGGATATCAATCGATAGGAACCCTCGATCAATTAACAGAAAAAGGTCAACTTTTAAGTAAAGAATTGGCGATCGGTTCAGTATTAGTCATTCAAAAACCAGATAATCCTCAAGAAGTGATCGCCGTTAACCCCAGTTGTCCCCATGCTGGATGTTCTGTGAATTGGAAAGCCGATCAAAACGCTTTTATCTGTCCTTGCCATGATTCCAAATTTGCCGCCGATGGTCAACTGTTAGAAGGGCCAGCAGAGGAACCCCTGAAACGCTATGAAGCCAAGTTAGAAGGAAAAACGATTCTTGTCAAAGCCGGATAATTCTCAACACCCAACACCTCACTGGTGACTGATGACTGTTCCCTGGTCACTGATACACTGATAACTATTGTAGGGGGGCGACATTGTTCAGAAATGTCGGTAAATTGGGATAGGGAGTATTGATCAGTTCAATTGACTGATCGCACCTAAATCCGACGAGATCGCTGGGAAATCACGCTTGATAGCTCCTGGGGTCAGATGTCCATTGATTAACCATTTACTGAACAGACAAGGGTTGAGGAAGTCAATATGAAAGCCATGATTCTGGCCGCTGGCAAGGGGACACGAGTTCGTCCGATTACTTATACGATCCCTAAACCGATGATTCCCATCCTACAGAAACCCGTGATGGAGTTTTTGGTGGAGTTGCTTCGTAAACATGGGTTTGACCAAATTATGGTGAATGTCAGCCACCTCGCTGATGAAATCGAAAACTACTTTCGAGATGGTCAACGCTTTGGAGTTCAGCTTTCCTATTCCTTTGAGGGCAGCATTGAAGACGGAAAACTGCTCGGAAAAGCAGTCGGTTCTGCGGGGGGGATGAAAAAAATTCAGGACTTCTACCCCTTTTTTGATGATACGTTTATCGTTTTGTGTGGAGATGCCCTAATCGATTTAGACTTAACCGCCGCCGTACAGCAGCATAAGGAAAAAGGTGCATTAGCGACTATCATAATGAAATCTGTTCCCCGGAATGCCGTTTCCAGCTACGGAGTGGTTGTAACCGATGACAAGGGTCGCATTAAAGCATTTCAAGAAAAGCCAGCCGTCGAAGATGCCTTGAGTACCAGTATCAACACGGGGATTTATATTTTTGAGCCGGAAATTTTCCAACATATTCCCTCGGGTTGTGAATACGATCTCGGTAGCGACTTGTTCCCCAAACTCGTAGAGATCGGCGCGCCCTTCTACGGGATTACGATGGATTTTGAATGGGTGGATATTGGTAAAGTTCCCGACTATTGGCAAGCCGTTCGCGGTGTATTATCGGGAGAAGTGAAAAATATCTCGATTCCCGGTCAACAAGTCCGTCCCGGAATTTATACGGGCTTGAATGTCGCGGTCAACTGGGATAAAGTAAAAATTCGCGGCCCAGTCTATATCGGTGGCATGACTCGCATTGAAGACGGTGCGGAAATTGTCGGCCCAACGATGATTGGTCAAAACTGTTGGGTTTGTAGCGATGCCTATGTCAGCAATAGTGTGATTTTTGAATACTCTCGTTTAGGCCCTGGCGTGCGTTTGGTGGATAAATTGGTATTTGGACGCTATTGTGTAGACAAAACCGGAGCCTCGATTGATGTTCAAGCAGCCGCTTTGGACTGGTTGATTACCGACGCCCGTCAGATGTTGTCTGAACCCCCAGCAGAACGTCATGCGATCGCAGATATTCTCAGTGGTTCCTAGATACGCCCATTTTGCTAAACTCGCAAACGATCTCCACTTTAACAAACACTAACAATGTCCACGATTACCTTCGATAGCGGTGCTGGACGCGCTAGCGTTCTTCAATCTCATCTCAAAGTTGCTGAAGCTGGTGCATCCTACAATACAAATCATTCTTCAGCGAGTCCTTCACGGGATGAACGGTTAATCGAAGTTTTGGTGGACATTCCGGCGGGACAGTTAAAGTTTCAAGATAGCGAGGAGCAAAAACTTTTTACCTACTTAATTCCTGATCATCTGAATGTTGAACCTGGGGATATTTTGAGTGTACCATTTGGAGCAATGTATCTGGGTGCGATCGCCATTCGTCTAACCACTCAAATTCCTCCGGGTTTGACTTTAGATCAAATTAAATCTGTTGATGAAGTTGTCTGTAAGGGTTTATTTCCGCCTCACTATTGGCAATTGTTACAACAAATAGCGACTTACTACCAAACTCCCCTTATTCAAGTCATTCGCACGGCTTTACCTCCGGGGTTGCTGCGGCGAAGTCAACGGCGAGTTCGGTTGTGTGTAGATAAGATTCCCTCTGGTGTCGAAAATTTTCTGAGTCCTGCGGCTTTGAAAGTATTTAACATTTTACAAGCCCACAAGTCAAAAGATATGAGTTGGGCTGAACTCAAGAAAAAAGTTAGTGGCGATTATTGGCTGAGAAAAGGATATCAAGATTTATTCGTTAGGGGTTGGGTTGAAAGTTATTTAGAGAGTCCCAAAAAAGTCCAAGCCAAGCAACAACTCGCTGTTATCTTGATTGGTGATCCTCACTCAGCAATTGATGTCACCAAACGTCAACAGGAAATTCTACAAATTCTCAAAAGTTGTGGCGGCGAGGCGTGGCTGACTGAGTTTTTGCGCCTCTGTAAGACAACTTCTCCTACCCTAAAAACCCTGGCTGAAAAAGGTTATGTTCTCATTCAAGAACGAGAAAAGCTGCGACTTTCTCAAGGCATCGAACAAACCGCAGATCAACCCAAAACCCTCACTCCCCATCAAACAAACGCTCTCAATATTATTCATAATTTATCGAGTTTTGCTCAAGTTTTACTGCACGGCGTTACAGGTTCCGGTAAAACAGAAGTCTATCTACAAGCGATCGCCCCGATTTTAGAACAAGGGAAATCAGCTTTAGTTTTAGTTCCAGAAATTGGTTTAACTCCCCAACTCACAGATCGATTTCGCGCCCGTTTTGGAGAAAAAATCTGTGTTTATCATAGTGGTTTATCCGAGGGAGAACGCTATGATACGTGGCGGAATATGACACGGGGAGACGCTCAAATTATTATCGGAACCCGTTCGGCTATTTTTGCCCCTCTATCGCAACTCGGCATCATTATATTAGACGAAGAACATGATAGCAGCTTCAAACAAGATCAACCCGCCCCCTGTTATCATGCTCGTACTGTAGCCTATTGGCGGGCTGAAATGGAAAACTGCCCCCTCATTTTAGGTTCAGCAACTCCGTCTTTGGAAAGTTGGGTGGCTGTTCGGGGGCAGCAAGGCAGAGGAACACCAAAGCATCAAAAAAGCCTTGAACTTTTCGATACTCAAAGCCCTACGCCTCATTCTAAATCGCTAATCTCCAATTGCTATTATCTCTCCTTACCGGAAAGAATTCAATCCCGACCTTTACCTCCTGTGGAAGTCGTTGATATGCGCCAGGAGTTGCGTCAGGGAAATCGTTCTATTTTTAGTTCGACGCTACAACAAGCGCTACAACAGTTACAAGATGAAGGTAAACAGGGGATTTTATTTATTCATCGCCGGGGACACAGCACGTTTGTTTCTTGTCGCAGTTGCGGCTATGTGATGGAATGTCCTGACTGTGATGTTTCCTTGTCTTATCATCATATTCAGGAAGACGCGCTGCAAACGTCTCGGCAGGTTGTACCGATGCTTCGCTGTCATTATTGCAACCACACTCAACTTTATCCCCAACGGTGTCCTGAATGTGATTCTCCCTATTTTAAACATTTTGGCAGTGGAACTCAGCGTGTTGTTGAGGAGTTAAATAAACTCTTTCCTGAGTTGCGAATTATTCGGTTTGATAGTGATACCACTCGCACCAAAGATGCTCATCGAATTTTACTGACTCGCTTTGCTGAACGAGAGGCTGATTTATTAGTCGGAACGCAAATGTTGACGAAGGGTTTAGATTTGGCGGGAGTGAGTTTAGTTGGAGTAATTTCTGCCGATGGATTATTACATTTATCGGATTATCGCGCCAGTGAACGAGCGTTTCAAACGTTATTGCAAGTAGCAGGCAGAGCGGGGAGAGGCAATGACCCCGGACGTGTTATTATTCAAACTTATACGCCCGAACATCCCGTTATTCAAGCGGTACAGCGTTATGAATTTGAGGCGTTTGTTGAGCGAGAATTACAACAGCGACAAGAACTAAATTATCCGCCTTTTGGTCAATTGATTGCCTTAAAATTAAGCAGTTTAAATGAAATTGAAGTTGAACAAACGGCTCAACAATTTGCCGATATTCTCCTTTCATCAGCAGAAGAAATCGCAGAAATTGAGATTTTAGGGCCTGCGCCTGCACCTATATTAAGAATAGCAAATCGATACCGTTGGCAGATTTTACTTAAATTATTACCGGGTACTGAAATTAATAGTATTAGTTTAGAACAGTTGGGAGAGGTTTGTCCCACTTCCGTCCGTCTGATGATTGATGTTGATCCGCTTCATCTCGGCTAAAACAAAGCCATAGGCCATAGGCTAACCTATCCCCTGTTCCCTATTCTCTCGTCCTTGTAATCTGTGTTACAACATCGGCAAAAGTATTTGCTATCTTAGTGGTATGAGTCTTTTTTGAGGAAAGAGTGGTCATTTTGTCAAACCTTTGTTACCTTTTGTAATAATAGGGTCAACGGTATCCGATTCGGATCATCGTCCCCCAAGTCTCAACTTCGACTAAGCGACAAAATCTGCTCAACTCAATCAAGAGCCAAAGTCTCGAAGTTTAATTAGGAGAACCATTATGAACCAGCCCAGCGAACTTTCAATGGAACAGCAGTTCAATCTATCTTCGTTCAAAATGCAGGTGAACCGTATGAGTCACGAACAGGCTCAAGAGTTCCTTGTTAACCTTTACGAACAAATGATGGTGCGAGAAAATATGTACCAGCAATTTCTCAAGTATCAATGGGGACTCGAACCTAGCCCAGAACAACAGTAGAGTCTGATGTTTGCCGTAGGCAACCTCTATCTCTTACTTTTTTCTACCAGAGAAACGAGTTGGGGGTAATGGGGTGTCAACTGGCATTTCCCCAGCGACAACATTAAAAATTCAGGACAAGTGAAGCGTGTTACCTTGAAAGTCATAAATTAATATCTTTTTGCTATCTGTAAATTGAGTTGATTAAATACCTGCCTGATCTGTATCGTTATTGAAGTTAATTTTTCAACCCTAAACTCTACAAAAGTTTGAAGTTAACTCGACTATGTTTACTTGTTAAGGCTTACGTTCTAAAACCGTCTCCATCACACTCACTAGGTTAAGATGATGACCCGCCATAATCCCACTAGAGTAATAATATCGGTTAGAATCAATCTGACGTAAAGTATCAAAGCCACTGCGTCGCTGACGTTCATCACCCAACACCCAATATCGCTGCACAATCGATTCCGGGCCAATCAAGCCTTCCCCTTCAATATTTCCCAATTCACTATGCTGCAAAACAAAAGTATACTGACGTTCGCTCGTATCAAGTCTTCCCCGATATTGTAGGATAATGTCATGGCGATCGCTACCGGGAAAAACCAGCTTAGTTACCATACTAAACCATTCCATTTGATTCCAAGCTATAAGAGTTTTTCCTTTAACTGTGATGGGAAGTTGATTTCGGTCTATCCAACTCCCTTCTATCATCCACTGCCCTGGTTGGATGAGAAATGTGTGAGCCACAATGCTATCCTCTACTGCACGCGAGGGTTAAAATTATTTAATCAGAGTCAAGACATACCAAACCTGATACACTAAAAGTCTAGCTATGCTTGCGCCTCTATCCTATCACGGCAGCCCCTTTAGTTGTATGAATCTCGCCCAACAGCACGGCAGCTTCAGCACCCGTTACTTCCGGTAAATTACCCACTTCACCCTGCAAACGCCAATAAGCTAAAACCGCAAAGGCAATGGCTTCTTTAAAGTCAGCATCTAAACCCACCTCTGAAGTTGTGATCACAGGAATCGGATTTAATCGCCGTTGCAAACTCTGTTTGAGATCAAGATTATGACTTCCCCCGCCACACAGTAAAACTTGATCGGGCATTTCTGATAGAAACTGGCGATAACTGTGTTCAATTGATGCAGTCGTTAATTCAGTCAAGGTGGCTAAAACATCAGCCGGACTTAAATTATAGGATTGAGCGTCAATTAAACACTGTTCGAGATAAGCTTGACCAAAGAGTTCTCGTCCAGTCGATTTCGGTGGAGATTGCTGAAAAAAGTCTTGTTTGAGCCATTGTTCTACTAAACTCAGACAAGCGGTTCCTTGGGAAGCCCAAACTCCATCTTGATCATAGGTCTTTGTGCCATTAGAAAAAAATTGTACCGCCAAATCTAACAAACTATTTCCAGGCCCGGTATCCCAACCGATAATCGCCTGAGAAGAATTTAACCCATTACGAGGTAAATAGGTGACATTGCCAATTCCGCCGATATTTTGAACACAACGGCTATAGGTGGGATGACTCAAAAGATAGACATCAACCCGAGACACGAGGGGCGCACCTTGACCCCCGACAGCAAGATCTGCCACTCTAAAATTACTAATAGTTGTCCTATTGGTCAGTTGGGCAATCACTGCACCTCGACCCAACTGAAGGCTATAGCCTAATTTGACCTGATGCTGTTTAGGAGGTCGATGATAAACCGTCTGACCATGAGAACCAATTAATGTAGCAGGTTCTAGTCCCTCTTGAATGGCTAGGGCGGCTTGAGCAAATTCTACCGCGATCGCATCATCTAATTGAGCAAGTTCAGCCATAGAGATAGACTCGCCGCCACAGAGGCGAAGAATTTGCGATCGCAATTTTGGCGGATAGGGATAAGTTTGGGCGGCGATCAGCTTCACCTGTAAATTCGTTGAGGAACCCTCTATTTCGACAAAAGCAGCATCAATCCCATCAACAGATGTGCCACTGATCAGACCAATCACACGAACCATGATCAATGCTTGACCTTAACAGATGAAGAAGGTTCGACCGAAATGACAATCACCGTAATGTTATCTCGTCCTTCCCGTTGTTTAGCTTCCTTAATCAAAATACTCGCAATCTGTTCGCAGCTTTGAGATAATTTTAATTGTTCGGCGATGATCTCATCGGCAAGTTCTTCAGTCAAACCATCACTACATAATAGTAAGCGATCGCTGGCTTTCACTTCCATCGGTTCAATCTCGACAAAAGATAAATCTTCTCGCCCTAAACATTGAGACAGCACATGGCGCCAAGGATGAATTCGGGCTTCATCAGAAGTCAGAACTTGACGCTGTACGGCTTGAGCGACCCAGGTTTGGTCTTCTGTAATTTGTTTGAGATTTTCTCCCTGCAATTGATAGATCCGAGAGTCACCGACATTAGCACACCAAGTATCACCCGTTTCTCGAAACAAAACCACAACAGCAGTTGTTCCCATATCTGAACGTTCTGGATGACTGTGCTGATCGCGCACAATTGCCTCATTAGCCGCGAGAAAAGCTTCCTTCAACAAAGCCGAGGCATCTGGATGATCCCAATGAGCATTGAGATAGTCTTTGATGGTTTGAGCTGCGATCTGACTGGCTTCCTGTCCTCCCGCGTGACCCCCCATCCCATCAGCCACGATGAAAAATCGTCCCTGTGGATCGATATAAAACGCATCCTGGTTAACGGCACGAACATTACCCGTATCCGTCAGACCCGCAAAATCGAGTTTCATAAACGAACAGCTTATGTGCTTCAGCTCCTTAGAAGTATTAATTTTAACCCGAATTGAGGATTATTACAGATGAGACTCCTGAGTCAAAAACGCTGAACCGCTTTAGTGATCGACTGTTAACCCCAATCTCGCGACATCAATGGGTACAATTTTTTAATAATTGTACCTCTTGCTGGAGGTTTCACCCTTTTGTTGGCCTGCCAAAGCCCCTCACCGTTTTAACCGTTGATCGTTTTTACCGGAAATTGCCGCACACGCCCCTACCTTTAGGTATGGGGATACAAGGCACAAGGCAAGGAAATGCTATAATAGCTCTACTGGCAGGGTATTCAACCAGTTGAAAAACCCTGCATCTAATCGATGCAATGAACCTTGAAAACTTAAGGTATGGGGTTCTTGCTAGGAATGCTTTGGCAGGATAAAACCTTAAAGCACCAAGTACAGAGAATCAAGCATTTTTTTCTCAAGTACGGTAGGGCATACCGAAACTATCTCTGAAATGGGATGAACGACTGGGGAGACTCACCCCAAAGAGCGCAGATTGGGAAACCAGCTTGCTGTAAGGGTTGTCAATGAACCAGTAATCCAAAACCGCTAGTGTTTGGAGAATCCCCTTTCTTTAGAAATGGGGAGTATGTCAAAACATCCGGTCAAAGCGATCTAAACGTCTTAACAAGCGAAAGAAAGCCATTCCCATGAACAACGCCAGGAAAACAACAACGATCGCCCACCCGACTTTATCGCTAATAAACAACAAGGTTGCCGAGATGGTAAAAGCCCCCATGAGTAAAGCATAGTTTGTTCCCATCTGAACACTGCTCACCCGTCGCAAGATGCGATCAGTCTCAGTAGCCCGCACCCGCAGCCGAATATCACCTTGATCGAGCCTATCAAGAGTATCTTCGATGCGTCTCGGTAAACCGAAAGCCGTTGAACTCACTTGAGCGGCTTGACGTCCGAGTTCATTAAAAATACTATTGGTTGTCTCGGAAAGATTGGTTTCTGACATAAGTTGCATCGCAAACGGTTGTGCGACCTCCATAAAATTAAACTCTGGGTCTAAGCCTTTACCCACCCCTTCGAGTGTTGAAAATGCTCGCATCACGAAGGTAAACGTAGCGGGAAAGCGAAACGGCTGATCATAAGCGATCTCATACAGGTCATCGCTAATCGCCGCCACAGACTGCTCCTCAAAGGGCTTATCCATGAAGTGATCCAACATATATTGGATCGAACGTCGTACCGCTCCCATGTCACCCGTTGGCGCTAAGGCCCCGAGATCAATCAAAGACTTCACGACGCGATCTGCATCCTTCTGAGCAATACCAAACAAGGTCTGCATCAGCTTGTCCCGCAGATTTGTCGTGATTTGTCCCATCATCCCGAAATCATAAAAAATCAGCTTCCCTTCAGGACTGACGGCAATATTACCCGGATGAGGATCAGCATGAAAAAAGCCATCATTGAGAAGCTGACGCAAATAAGCTTCTGCCCCCATATTCGCTAACTTTTTGCGATCCAAGCCCGAGGCTTCTAGAGCTTCATAGTTGCTGATTTTAATCCCTGGAATATATTCCAAGGTCAGCACCCGAGGGGATGAAAATTGCCAGTGAACTCGCGGAACCATCACCCAGTCACAGGAGCGAAAATTGCGCCGAAAAGTATCCGCATTGCGACCTTCATTGAGATAATCAATTTCTAGCCATAAAATGCGGCAACATTCATCATAAATCCCTAACCAATCCCGACCTCTACCCCATTTCGGATGATTTTGGAAATAACGAGCAATCCCTTTAAGAATCGCTAAATCGATCTCAAACAGCTTTTTGAGTCCCGGACGCTGAACTTTCACCACAACCTCAGCACCTGAATGGAGTTGAGCCTTATGAACCTGACCCAGACTCGCTGCCGCCAAGGGAACCGGGTCAAAACTGCGAAACAGGTTGTCAACGGTTTTGCCAAAATCCTGTTCAATAATTTCCTGACTCTGTTCATAACTGAACGCCGGAACCTTATCTTGTAGCTTTGAGAGTTCTTCAACGTACTCAATCGCAAATAAATCGGCCCGCGTTGAAAATAACTGTCCGAGTTTAATAAAAGTCGGCCCTAAATCCAAAAAGGTTTCTCGCACCCAAGCGGCTTGAGCGCGTCGGCGAGCATTCTTTTTTTCATCGGTTACGCCACCCAAATAGCTCCATTGTTGGCTATCGAGCCATAACCAAGTTAGCCAAGTCAGGACAAAAGTCCAGATGTCAATATAACGCCGTTGACGGGAGTAATTTTTGCGACTCCAACGGTATGCTTTACCTCCATGTAACTTCCGACTGGTCGCTCCAACGGAAGACGCTGCAACACCTTCGGCGTGTCGCTTGGGGTAAGTCGAGTTATCAAGAGGAACAGACACTCGAGTTTCCAAGTTTTGTTTCCGGTAATTTTCGTGTTTTGAGCAATTGTGTTCATCCAGTAAGTCTAAGATAGACTTACTGATTGCGATTGCGATAACGTTGCAGTTCAGATCGCAGCTCGGCGACTTCTGCTCGGAGTTCATCGATAGTCGCTTGCAAATCAATCGATTGTGAGTTTGATCGACTCACAGAAGAAGAAGTTCCCGGATGGGTCATTTGAGCTTCTAGATTGGCCCGCTCTAGAACTTGATCGGTAAATTGTCGCAGACGTTCACGTTGCTCTGCATCAAATTTACCCAGTTCACTCAGAGCATTCGTCAAAATGTTTTCTAATTGTTCGTAAAGGCCTTCAGCAACTGCTCTGCCTACGAAAAATGCGTCAACCGATGGCTTACTCATAAAAAAGTTTTACTAACTTCCGTAACAAATTATAACGTGCTTACTCCCTGAAAGCGAGGCGATCAACTCAGGCTAATCCCGTTAACATTTCAAGAAGATCTCCAACAGCCAGAACCCTTACACAAGGTTTGCCCAAGTTGAATGAGTAACTTTTTTCTGGGGGTCTATCTACCCGATCACAAGGTAGCAGACACCCGATTGCTGACCTCAGAAAAATTTAATTTCAACAGAGGACTCGATCCAACTCGAATGTCCATTTTCCCTTGAGTTTAACTCGCAGGTCTGAAGTCCGTTTCCGCCTCAGATCGAGGAAGTTCAGGTTGGGTCTCGAATTTCGGGACTGAAATCGAATCAGAGGGAATCTCATAGTCGATCGGGGTTTCTGAGTCGGGAGGCGAGTAGGAACTCGCAGGAACAGGTTCACTCTCTTCTGTTTCAAAGGAGGAAGTCGGTAACTCAGGAGTCAAGTTAGACTCAGCCTCTACTGGAGTATAACCCTCAGACTCACTCGGATAGCTAGGAGAATCATATTCACTCGACTCGACCGATGAGGGAGAATAATTTGAGCCAGCTTCATAACTGGGATAATCCGAAGAATAACTTGGCTCCTCCAGCCGAGCCGGAGCCGGGTAATCACTAGAATTGGTCACGGGAGTCGAATAGGAACTCGCCGGATACTCAGAAGCCGCATAACCCGAAGATGACGGATATTCTGAAGAATAGCGATCGTCAGAATAGCCCGAGGAGTTCGACGAATAAGAATCATCCGTTGTGATCTCTGACTCGGAATAGTAATCGTCAACGGAGCTAGGCTGAGATTCAACAGTCTGATAATCGCTTGATTCAGTTTGCCATTCGCTAGCATAGTCTTCTGTCCAAGCTTCTTCTGAAGCCATCCGCAGTTGAGATTCGTTTCCGATTAACTGCTGATTTTCGCGATCGCCAAAATCTCGATCACGGTGATCGGAAATCGACTTGATTATCCCTTTACTATTAACTGACGGCTGTTGAAAAATCGGCTTCGAGGGATCATAGTTCGGAAATTGCTGATCAAAAGATTTTTCGGATTGAAAAACCGTTGTTTGAAAGCTAGCTCCCCCATAAACTCGCGTTATAAAAAATCCTAGACAACCGGACAAAACTGCCGTCATCAGAAAGACGAGTGAAACAAAGCCGGGAGCAGGTGTTAACCTCAAGCTGTTGGTCAACAGTTCATGATCTTTCTCATCTGAAAAAGATAAGTTTGCAGATGGGGTTTCTGAACCATAACCTGCTGAACGATCAGATGATGTCTTCGGCTGATCCGATAGGCTATCATCAATCGTTTCAACCCTAGCATAATCCTCTAAATGAGGCAGAAAAGCCAACCATTGATCCAAACAGGAGGGTCGATGCTGCTGTTCTAACTCTAATCCCCACAAAATCACCCGTTCTAAGGTCGGACTCAGATCAGGTCGAAGTTGTCTTAAGGTCGGTTTAGATTGACTCAGAAGCGTTTCCGTGACTTGAGACAAACACAAGGGTGCTTCTAAAGGTGGCTGACCCGTTAATAAATAGTATAAAATTGCCGCCAAACTGTAGATGTCGGTGGCTGGGGTTAACGATTCGTGAGGTAAATATTGTTCTAAAGCCGCATATCCTCCCGACAGGTTACGACTTCCCAGATACGGTTGAGCGTTCATTGTATCTGTAAATCGAGTCGCGACTCCAAAATCTGTCAAAATCACCTCCGGCCTGTCTGCCTGTCGCAGGATGACTTCTGGGGTGAGATTACAATGAATCAAACCCTGTTGATGAATTGCTGTCAAAGCCGAAGCAATTTGACGAATCAACTGAACTGCTTGAGTCACAGGTAATGGCGAACCTAACTGAAGCGAGTTGATCAAAGGCTGACCGGGAATATAGCTCATTACCATAAAAGGTAAGCCTCGATCTTCAAACACCTCCAATACCTTAATCAGATTTGGGTGCTGACATTGGCTTAAACGTCGAGCGACAGCCTTGAAATGATGCTGAAACTGAGCAAACTCAGTATGATGGCGCAAATTCGGGTTCACCGTTTTGATCGCCACTATTTGCTGACGACGAACATCTATGGCGCTATAGGTGATGCCATACTCTCCTCGACCCAATACACGCTCTATCTTGTATTGGCCATTATTCAGTATGGTTTCGGCTTTTGAACTCATTTGCTTAAATGCCAATTTTCCCCCTTATCCTACCGTCTAAGACCGTATTTGAGTGATTTGAGTTGTGAGGTCGCCGTACATAGTCTACATCAGTTGCGAGAATTCTAGCGCAACCCAGAAGCAAATATAAAAGGAGATCGGGTGATGGGGTGATAGGGGGATGGGGAGACTGGTGACGGGGGAGGTGAAAAAACTATTCCCTGTTCCCTGTATTTCGCACGTTAATTATTTTTTTGAGAAGATCAAACCAGAAGGAAGCTCCCATTGAAATCGCGATCGCTGTGATCATCCATCCTAATATTGCCTGAGCAATTTCAAAACTCATTAGCCCGGCTTGAATCTCTCCAGAAATCGAACTGTTCCATCGTTTGAAATCAAATTGTTCGTTTAAATTTTCCCTTGTCCATCCGATGGGCAATGAGGCAAAATCAACGATAAATTGACTGAAATCTTGATCGAGTTCAGCCCCATGTTCTTGAGGAGGTTGAGACTGTTGTGAAGCTTCATCAGACACAAAGAACGTCTGATTTTCATAAAAATTCTCAACTTCTTGAATTAACTGAATTTGTAAAAAGGGTTCCTTGTATAATCGGCTGGCAATATTTAAAGTATCCGCATTTAAAGCAACAGCCAATAAAAACCCCAAAACCAAGGTTTTCCATT
This sequence comes from Limnoraphis robusta BA-68 BA1, assembly GCF_034932365.1. Lineage (NCBI taxonomy): Bacteria > Bacillati > Cyanobacteriota > Cyanophyceae > Oscillatoriales > Sirenicapillariaceae > Limnoraphis > Limnoraphis robusta. Next base: position 252,323 of record NZ_JAYGHR010000001.1, read on the forward strand.
TAACTTGACGTTTATAAACACCCGAAGTTCTCTCCATTGTCTGAGAAAACCAATTCATTATTTCAGCTTCTAAGGCTTCCAGATAGGTTTTAAACCCATCTTGCTTGAGATCGGCTCGAACGGCTAACACTTTAAACAGCTTAATTTGATCAGGTGGAAGTAGGGCTTGAATTGGTGATGATTCTAAGGACTCAACAAACTGTTCTGACTCTAAATCAACCGGATTTAACTCGACTAAAGATTGTTCAAGAATACTATCAATTAAAGCCGTTGAAAAAATAGCATTAGGAATGTAAGAAGGCCCAACAAAGTTATCGCCCTGTCCGATTTTATAATCTTTCAAAGACTTAATTAAAGGATGATTGTATAAAAATTCAGCCATCTTCTCTCCTAAAATAGCTCGAATCGAACCATACAAATATTTAGCTCGACTATCCCAAAATAAAGTTGATAAAAGTTCTTGGATATCTGAAACCAATAAACTCAAAAGCAAATAAACAAAAAACAAACCCAGAGCAATATTCAGAACAGAAGGTAAACTCATATAGCAATCCCATTTGAGTTATATAGTTAAAAGGGAATAGAAAATAGTTTTTTACGATTTCCCAATTCCCTTCTTTGTGTCTTCGTGTCTTGGTGGTGAACAAATAAAGACTCAATCTTGGTGACTCAGACATTCCGTCAATTCCTGTAACGCTTCTGAAACTTCAACTTCAAACAAAATCGGATCATCCAAACGTCTCACTTCAGAAGAAAGACTCGCCACAGAAGCAGCGGTGCGTTTTGCAATAACATCCAACGCTTCAGGAGAAAGAATGCGTTCACCCTGTTTCATCACCAACTGCATTAATTCTACTCGATCAATTGACTGACCATTTCCTGAACTCACTTGTGATCTTTCCTGATCAACTAACACCAAACAGTCGCTTTGAATTTGTCCTTGCTTAAACTTGCGAATAATTTGCTTTCGTCCCGGATAAGTTCCCTTCCCACTCGATTTTTTCATCACCGGATGACTATCAACTTCCACCAACTTATAAACCCCATTAACCGGAGTTCCCGTTACCAGTTTAGTTCCCAGTCCATAGCCATCAATTTCAGCCCCTTCTGCTTTTAGCCTCGCAATTTCCCATTCATCAATATCGCCACTCGCAAAAATAGCAACTCCCGGTAAAAGCGATCGCACTTGTTGAGATAACTGTACCAAATCTCCCGAATCTAATCTTACTCCTTTTAACTCCATTTCACCCCGTTTAACTTTCTCTGCTAACCGTTGCGCTGCTTCGACAGTATTGTAGGTATCAATTAACAGTGTCGCACCGGGAAAATGGCGATGAAATGCTGCAAAGGCTTCATCTTCTCCCCCTTCCAAAGCACCCACCGCCATCACTAACGAATGCGCCATTGTCCCCACAGGTTCACGCCCCAATTTTAACGCCGCCAACACGTTAGAGGTCGCATCCAGTCCCGCCGCTAAAGCCGCTCTCGCCGCCCATACTGAGGCTTGAGGACTAAAGGCTCGCCGAGTTCCAAATTCTAATAATTTTGCTTTTGAGCCTGCTACATCGCGCAGACGCGCCGCTCGAGTGGCAATTAGAGTTTGATAGTTGAGGGTATTGAGGAGAAAGGTTTCCACAATTTGAGCTTGCCACAATGGGGCTTCAACCCGCAAGAGGGGTTCATTCGGGAAAATAGCAGTTCCTTCGGGGACAGCCCAAACGTTTCCTCTAAATTTGGCATTTTCTAATAGTAACCAAAAGTTTTTAGGGGCGTGAGCAAATATTTTTAGCGATCGCAATGCTTCAATTTGAGCGCGACTAAACTGAAACTTTTCTAAATAGTCTAAGGCTTGGGCGAGTCCCATTGCTATTAAATAGCCGTAGTTTTCCGGGAGTCTGCGGGTAAACAGTTCAAAACTCGCCCATTGTTGATCAAGTTGTTCCCCTGCATAACAAGCCGCCATTGTCAACTCGTACAGGTCGGTTAACAGGTTATTGTCCTCGCAGGTGAGGGTCAGTTGTTGGTCTTCGGCTTCTTGGGGTTTGCAGGACAGATGTTCTGGATGGGTTCTCATCGGATGACTCCTTTGCTGATTCTTGATTAGATTATAGTAATACTTACCAAATATGTCTAGTCTCTCTCTAGAATAATTCATATATATTCGGGAATTTTTAGGCTTTTTATAGAAAAACAGCCTAATGAGATGTTTAAAGTCGCTTTTATTTTTGGTGATTTTAACTTTAAATTGGATGAACTGAGGGACAGACTCAGGATAATTTTTCTGTTGTTAGATAGATGTCAATTTTAGGGTTTTCTGATTACAGTGTAGGGGCAGGTTCCGCGTTAATCTATTTCTCTCATTAATAACCTACATCAACCCGCCCCGCAGTCAGGAGTGGCGTGTCGGGTGTCAGGTTTCGGTGTAAAGGTGCTAAACCACAACTAGGAACTTGCGAGGTTAATTTTTGTGTTATATTAAACGTAGTCGGAATGAGTACGACTTAGCAATCAAGTTTTGGACAATATTATGGTAAAAATTGTAGGAATTGGTGGAAGTCTGCGTTCAGAGTCCTATAGTCAACAGGCGTTAAACGTCGCAGCCCAACGGGTAGAAGCCTTGGGTGCGGAAGTGGAAATATTAGACTTGCGTCAAATGCGTCTTCCGTTTTGTGATGGCGGAAAGGAATATCCCGACTATCCCGACGTCGAAAAATTGCGGGAAACAGTTAAACAAGCAGATGGGTTAATATTAGCAACACCAGAATATCACGGGAGTGTTAGTGGTGTGATTAAAAATGCCTTAGATTTAATGAGTTTTGAACAACTTGATGGTAAAGTTGCGGGTTTAATGAGTGTGTTGGGGGGTCAAGTTAATAGTAATGCTTTGAATGACCTGAGATTAATTATGCGATGGGTTCATGCTTGGGTAATTCCCGAACAAATTGCCATTGGTCAAGCTTGGAGTGCTTTTAACGAAGAAGGAAAATTACTTGATGAAAAGTTATCTGAACGCTTCGATAAATTTGCCCAAAGTTTAGTGGAGAATACCGCAAAATTGCGGGTAAATTAGTTAAGAATTATAGAGACGTTATAATTGGGGAGCGTCTCTATAAATTTATAAAGTTATAGGACATCTAAATTAAGGCTAAGAAGTTAAATATTCTCGAAGGCTGACTCGGAGTTGTGCGCCAAGATCACCAACAATAAAATTGATATTAGGGCAAGATATATCTCCTCCTAACAAATCTTCTAAAGAAAGATGACACAAATCTATATCATTAGCATTGTGCCGCTCAAACTCACTCTTGGCATCCGGACAAAGCCCGGTGGTTGTTACAATAACACCAGCAAAAATTCTCTCACGTCTTAAATTTTCTACAAAGGCATTCAGTGTATCTCGTTTAAAGCAACCTCTCTCAATTTTGATATTAAAACCAGCTTCAGCTTCAACCCACTCAAATTTACTCTCTTCAATTCTTACTGGTAGTTCCATTCCATCAGACCGCCGTTTTAATTTTTCTCTAATCACACGTTGTTGAATAAGAATTGGAATTCTACCATCTATACCACCATCACCATGCCCACGCCTTGGGGGTAATCCACTAACTTGAGGAGTGGGGTTACCGCCCAAAGCACTGACAATTCGGTTTCCAATCTCCCACTTCTCATTAGAATTGCGAGAAATCAAATCCTCAACCAACTTTTTTTGTAGTTTGCCCATCATTCCCTAAAGATTTTCCGATTATATCAAGACACAGACGAAATACTATATTAATAGCATCTTCTACAGTAACAGGAGTTTTACCGTTAATAGAATCGATGTCTGACCCGATCAATAACACCATCCATCGGGGAACAGAGGCTTGTTGCATTTTTTTTTCCGTATTATCTTGAGGTGTCTGAGATACTATATCTATTAATTTTTTAGCAGGTTTTAACTGGATCTGCTCGATAAAACTACGCTGAGGATCTAATTTTTTTGCTGAAGTAATGGCAAATGACATTTCAACTAACTTTACCGATGATTCCTTAGTAGATAGGTATATCGCCAACTTGTTTCGTAAATCCTCATCTAGCAAGTCTGCATCAAACTTGATAGACACATTCTTCAAGTTTTCCGGTAGTTGGCTTTGTAATGTCTCAGTTAGTTTAGACATAATTTTTATGGCTTCTTAACTTCATCAATAATGGATAATAAACTTTTCGAGAAAACATCATTAGATGTAAAATCAAAGGGGTCAAGATTTACAAAAGGCAACCAATGAGATGACAAAAAATCATCAATGGAGGCTTCTTGGCATAGGGTATGAACCTTACTGTGAAGTAGTTGATAATCATTATCATTGGAACGATTATTTACCACGATTCTAGCTTTCGGAATAAAGTCAGTCAGCAGACCATAGTTTAAGAGTGATGCAGTTTCCTGTATTATATCCTTAACTCCGACTTTATCTTTAGGGTCAATAGGAATTATTAATCGCCAGCCCCGCCTTGTTACTACAGTAGCAGGAATCTGATAGTAATCATCTGTATCAGCAACTAAGAAATCGTAATTATTTGATTCAGGAAAAGAATCTGGTAAAAGCTCTGTTTCCTTAATATCGATTTTGTTTATACCGTTAGCAAAGCCAGGGGTAGACTGTAAAAACTTAGCCATACGACTTCTACCTGCTAAGTCTAGCGCCCAAACACGTTGGTCTTGTTGAGCAAGAAGCAGAGCAATATTTGTAGCAACTGTTGTTTTGCCAACTCCACCTTTAGTTGCATTCACTACTATTTTTATCATTCTGGTATCTCTATAAAGCTACTTAAGTTGCTTCTGTGATTAGTCCGATCATATTATACCTTAAATAAGTAGGTTTACAGCTATACACGCTCTGATATCTCGTTCCGTTTGCTCGGCGGCGGGTTAGATGTAATTTTACGCCGGAATTGTTATCGGAAGCTATGGTCAAAGCAGTTTATGGTATTGCTTTTTTACAAACTTGGGCAAATTTCAGTTTATCCGAATTCGTTTAAATATACTGTCCCTCAAATGAGTGACACACAAAAAAGCGAATTGCTATTTAACGACAATTGCCTAAAATGAGACATGATCTTTTTTTATCCTGATTTAAGGAAAGCGAGTCAATGCTAAATAATATCAGTCATGCCGGGGGAGTCAACCCACAAGCCAAAGAGAGAAGGGAACAAACCGAAGAAATTCTGTTTAGTACACCGTTTGGTTATATGTTTCCCGACTTGGTAATTGGGGAAAATACGGAGAACAATAAATTACCCGTAGCCGACAGTACAATTCCCGCTCTAAAAATGCTCGGGGATGCAATGGCTGACTTGGGAGAACCGAACAAAGAGATGAAGGAGTTTAATTCTAATATTCCTTCAGTTTTCACCTATTTGGGTCAGTTTATCGATCACGATATTACCGCTCGAACAGATCGCGAAACAGAGATCAGTATGATTAGCATTGGCGATAATGTTAACGATGCGCTACAACCTGCTGACCCGCAAGTGATTATAAATAAGCTCAAAAATGGGCGGCGTCCTCAGCTTGATCTCGATAGTCTTTATGCCGATGGGCCAGCATTAATACCGGGCGGACAAGTTGGAGCAAGTACAGAAGCTCAGTTTCTTTATGACGATGAAACTCTACTGCTAAAAGTTCAAGAATTAGATCAATTTGTAGATTTACCTCGGGCTGATCGCAAAGCAAAAATTGCGGATATGCGTAATGATGAAAACATCATTATCAGCCAACTCCATGCTGCCTTTTTGAAGTTTCACAATGTAATTGCTTGTAGTTTACCGCAACATTTATCACCTCAAAGCCGGTATATTTATGCTCGTCAGTTCGTGCGTTGGTGTTATCAATATGTGGTAGTCAACGATTATCTCAGGGCGGTTTGCGAACCGAATATAGTAGACGATGTTCTTCTCAACGGGCCGCGTTTTTATAGTCCCGGCTTTAGTGGTAATTCGGTATTTATGCCCCTAGAATTTTCCGTTGCCGGATTTCGTTTTGCTCACTCGATGATTCGTCCGTTTTATCAACTCAATCGGCAATCTAAAGTCAAAATTATGAATCTTTTGGCTGTTTCAAAAGAAAGACCTCAAGAGTCTGATTTACTGGAAAAGAACGGTGACAATTACCAACTCAAGAAACAGTTTAGTATTGATTGGCAAAATTTTGTCAGATTTGTATCCGGTAAACCTATTCCCAACCTGGCTCGTAAAATAGATCCTCAAATTTCTCAAGGGTTATTCGATCTTCAACTGGACGGAGTGGGGGCGAATACGTTCATGTCTCATTTAGCTCAACGAAATTTAGTTAGAGGTTATTCATTGAGTTTACCAACCGGACAAAAAATGGCTCAAGCATTTGGTTTTCAACCCCTAACACAAGAAGATTTAATCGATAAAGAAACCAATCCCAAACTGAAGCAAGCACTTGAATATGGGGGCTTTGGAGACCGAACACCTTTATGGTATTATATTCTCAAAGAAGCCGCATTACAAACTGGGGGAAATACCTTAGGAGCTTTGGGCAGTAGTATTGTTGCAGAGACGATTATTGGTTTAGTCAAACAAGATCCCAATAGCTATTTAAACCATCTGCACAACCCCGCCATACAACCCAACGGAATTCGCATTCCTCGCCCCAACGGTCGCCCATTGCTGATTAACTCTATTGGAGATATTCTGGCTTGTGCAGGAATTCGCTAAGGGCAAATTTAAATCAGTTAGAGTTGGAGTTTGAACTGACTTGATTTTAAGGGTTTATTCCCTATACATCTGGATGAGAAAATCAAAGGTTGTAACAATCTTTGTCTCGTCCAGATGATATTATAAAAGAGGGTTAATCCTTTACTTCACCACAACCGTTAAACGACGTTCTCGATCAGCAGCAAACTCCAAACACGCTCTGATATCTTCTTCTGTTAATTCGGGAAAATCATCTAAAATTTCACTGTGAGACATTCCCGAGGCCAACCAGCCCAAAACATTCTAGACAGTGATACGCATTCGTCTAATACAGGGTTTCCCGCCCCGCTTACCTGGCTCAATGGTAATGATGTTGCGATCGCTCATAAATATAGCAATAGACTATCTTTGTTTTCAGTTTACCCGAGTTTGGGGATGTAAACCCGTTAAGAATACAAGAAAAATACAGTAGATCGCATTTTTCAGAAAAACTCCGTATTTTCACTGAGACAGAACCACATTTAAGCACTTTAAAAAATTATCAAATATCAGTAATTACACGCTGTTCAATCTTGGATTTTCAATCTAAGCTAGATGTAGAGATTTGAAAAGTCTAACACCCTCTACCTCTAGGAGAAAATATGGGTTTATTTGGTAAAGCACGTTCATCTGGCAGTCTCAAAACTGACACGGCTATGAGTCCGGCGGAAGCTTTTGCAGGTATTGCATTAGCAGTTGTTGCTGCTGACGGCTATCTTGCAGACTCGGAATTAGATGTATTAATAACTTTGCTTGGTCGGATGCACCTTTTCCGTAGCTATCCGTCTGAAGTAATGAGACGTATGTTTGACAAAATTTTCGGTATTATCAAGCGTCAGGGAGTTGAAGCACTGGTTAATCAAGCTATTAAAACCCTTCCCCATGAATTGTACGAGACAATGTTTGTTGTTGCCACTGACTTAATTTTAGCAGATGGTGAAGTGAGCGATGAAGAAGAAAGTCTATTAAATGATCTCTGCAATTCCTTTAAAATTTCTCAAGAAACTGCCAATGAAATTATTCGGGTAATGTTGATTAAAAATAAAGGATAGAGTTTTCAAATCTTTCAAGATTAAATCCCCGGTTTCTCGAAGAAGCTGGGGATTTAAAAATATTCAAATTTAGAAATTACCAGCCTCTTGCTCCTCTTTGCTGACAAATCACTCCCATAGATTCTTGAACGAGAGATGTAGCAGGTGCAGAAGAAACCTCTTGAACATATTTTTTGGATTGAACTCGACCTTCATCATTGAGTACAACATCCATCTCAAAAATTCTTCTTTCAGAACAACTAACTTCATACCAAAAACTAGCAACACGACCCAAACGAGTTTCGACTAAAACTTGATAAAGTCCACTATGGCCTTGAGGAGATTCTAAATCTATATAAACGGGATCACCGTCTGATGTATTTCCTAGTGAAATAATTTGTTCTCGGGCTGATACTGTAGAATCAATTCCAAATAAAGTTATCAACACTATTGAAGATAGGGCTAAACTCCAGGTCAACAACGGTTTTGATACTTTGGATATCTGTTGATTTATATTCATAACTATTGATCCTGAATTGATGTGTTTTAAATCGGAAACTAAATCTATAATAAGCTATCGGTTTGCGGAAATCAATTCGTAGAAACACTGAATAATCGAATCAATACTTATGAAATTTTCGTGAAATTCTCAGTGGATTTACATAGATAATTTTTAGCCTACCCAAAAAATAATTGAATCGTCATGTCATGTAGGGGCGGGTTCAAATTTATTTTTAATTTCCCCGAAACAAGATTAATAAACCCGCCCCGTAAATTTGAGGTGATTTGTCATGTAGGGGCGGGTTCAAATTTATTTTTAATTTCCCCGAAACAAGATTAATAAACCCGCCCCGTAAATTTGAGGTGATTTGTCATGTAGGGGCGGGTTCAAATTTATTTTTAATTTCCCCGAA
>NZ_JAYGHR010000002.1:0-53411 GCF_034932365.1 Limnoraphis robusta BA-68 BA1
CGTTAATTGATGTTCTTTCCCCGTCAAGGACAACTGATTCCGAGGCTTTAATGAAGACCGTTCCTCCTCGGCGACTTGGCGGAATTTCAACAGTAGTAATTTCCGATTCAATGGGTAAACTAATTCCTGAAGAAATTGTAGAATTATTCTGAACTCTAAGTTGTTCCGTTTCAATGGTAATATTTCCTCCATTACCCGCACCGAACGTTCCACTAGAAATATTAACTTGATCATCAAATAACACCTCTTGAGCTTGTATACTAATTGAACCTGAAGAACCCGTTCCCGAACTATCTGTGCGAATTAATGCTCCATCAATTCCGATTAGTCTTTGTGCGGTAATTGAAATATCTCCGGTGTTTCCTCCGTTACCCGCTTGAGCAAAAATTTGACTACCCACTGTGGATAGTTCTCCTGTCAATGAAGTAGTCGTTCGAGTTCCTCTACCGCTAATTTCGATACTATTTGCGCGAATATCAATTGAACCCGAACTGCCTACATCCCCTGAAAAAGTTAATATCAGCGCTCCGTTGAGTATTCTTAATTGGTCTGCTTCGAGTGTGATACTTCCCACGCTACTACCGCCAAATTCTATATTAGGAGATGTTTCGTCTGGTATCCTACCTGTTGTTACAGCAATTTGACTGGAAAATATTGTCTCTCCATTTTCACTGGGAAATCTTCCATCTCCAATTAATTCTACATCAGAAGCTTGAATATTGATAGACCCAGCGCTACTGCCGTTTACACTACTTACTGATATTTGACCTCCATCTCGAATGGTTAATTGTCCGGTTTCTAGATTGAGAGTTCCTGCGGTTCCTGCACCACTTGTAAAAACGTTTAAACTGCTTCTTGAGGAGCCTCCATCAATATTCAACTGTCCTGCTATCTCCACTTCATTGGCTTTGACTTGTACCAAACCTGAACTTCCCCTTCCTAAAATAGAAGTTCCAATTTCTCCTCCCTCTCGAATTGTGAGTTTATTTGTTGTAATGAAAACAGTTCCTGCCCTTCCTTCTCCACGAAAACTCCTTGTTGATATATCGCTAGAAATCGCAGTTCTATTTTCAGGATTAATGGAAGGTTCTATAACAAATTCAACAGAATCTAGATCAGATTGAATGGGGCTTCCTCCACTGACTTCAACGGATTCTGAAGCATTAATAATCACATCTCCTGCTTGTCCGATGTCGGAAGTATTCGCAAATATAGTACCTCCATTCCGAACGGCTAATCTGGGAGTATTGATAATAACGCTTCCTGCACTACCGCTACCAAATGTCCGGGTATTGATTCGACTCCTAATACCACCCGGTGACACACCTATTATTTCTATAGACTCGGAAGCATTAACTGTTATATTCCCCGTTGAGCCTGTTGATTCTAGGTTAGCATCAAGCCGAATATCTCCACCATTACGAATGACTAAAGTTCCCGTATTAATCGTAATATTTCCAATATTCTGGGTTCCAGAAGTTTCACCTGATATGATAGAATTATAAAGATTAACTTCCTGTGCTTTTATCTGAATATTTCCTGCGTTTCCGTTACCGGATGCACTTAAACTAATCTGTCCATTTATTGCATTAAGTGATGAGGTTGAAATTTCAATATTTCCCCCATTTCCAACAGCGTTTTCTCCAACATTGCTGAAAATACCACTATCTGCTAACTCCACAGAATCGGTTGCAAAAATCGATACTAAACCTGCGTTTCCTTGTCCGAATGTACTGCTTGAAATTATCGCTCTATCAGTCATTCGTAACTGTCCTGTTTCTATGTAAATATTTCCTCCATCGCCCATCCCTGTCTCACTGACATTAGCCAAAAAACCACTCGGAAATTCACCATCAGCAGAATTCCCCGTTACATCAATGGATGCAGCTTGTACGTTTATGTTACCTGCATTTCCATCTCCAAAAGTGCTGGTACTAATTTGCGCTCCTCCTAATAGCAATAAATTCCCTGTATTAATTTCAACTGTTCCACTATTTCCAATTGCACCTTCTCCAACCGTACTAAAAATATTACTACTCGATAACTCTACAGAATCTGTTGCAAAAATAGATACTGAACCTGCATTTCCTTGTCCAAAAGTGCTGGTACTAATTTGCGATCCTTCAGACAGTAATAAATTCCCTGTATTAATTTCAACTTTTCCACCATTACCTTCGCCTGCTTCATTGACATTGGCAAAAAAACCACTCGAAAACTCACCATCAGGAGAAGTACCCGAAACTTCAACGGATGCGGCTTTTACATTTATATTCCCTGCATTTCCTTGTCCAAAAAGAGAGGTGCTGATAAAAGCACCACCATTAATTGAGAGTGAATTAGCTGTGATGTTGATGTTTCCAGATCGACCCGTTCCACCCAAATTTATTCTATTGGTAATTGAACTTTCTGCACCTGTTAGGAGAATATTTTCCTGAGCGTTAATATTAATATCTCCAGTTTTTGCTTCTAGAAACCCTAAACCTTCATCAATTCCTACCCGAATAACGCTATCACCCGATATCTCAACATTTCTCGCATTAATATTAACGTCTCCGCCTCCATCTGCACGAACGTTTATTTGAGATTCATTGGTTAACGCAACATTTCCCCGTTGAATATTATCGGGAAACTGAAGAATGGGCGTATTGCCATTCGCCCCTACATTTGTTAATTCAATAATTCCCGGTTCAGATAATCCCCCCAATTGAATTCGACTTCCAGGAGAAATTGCAAAGCCTCCATCAAATAATACATCTCCACCAACTAATGCTAATGTTTGATTTTGAGGAACGTTTAAGCCTTGTGGAATCAGAAATCCTGCATCATTTCTTAACGGACTTTCATCCAACCGAACGAGTTGTGGTAACGTTTGATTAACAATAGCGCCTGGATTTTCTCGAATATTTAAACCCAACGGCATATTTATCGTTAATAATGGCGGCGCTTCGGGGTTACTGGCTGCAAATTCAAAGCCATTTTCAAATAATACTCCATCGGCTGTTGTCGCAAAAAATGAACCGCCTACATCTAATCTTGCGTTTGGCCCAAATACAATCCCCGCAGGATTAATTAAAAATAAATTGGCATTCCCTAAAACGCCTAATGTTCCGAGGATTTCTGAGATATTCCCCCCAGTAACGCGAGTTAGTATATTGATAATATTATCGGGATTGGAAAAGTAGGCTCCCCGTCCCTCTCTGATATTAAATTCTTGAAAACTATGAAATAAGTTAGACCCCCGTACCGCACCCCCATCGATGCGATCGCTATTAATCCCGCGAATGTTAACATTAGGAGTAACCACCGAGTTTTCCGAACCTAATGTGTTATCGGGGATAATTTGTGCTTGTGTGGGTAGAACTTGAAGAATAGAACTCAAGGCAATTAAACCCGCGAATAAGGACAGGTCTAAGAGGGGATGCTGTACCACTGGCATTGTGAGACTTGAAGGATAATTCTTATTTAGAAGTATACCACTAAAAAAACACAATCCGTCAATTTTATATACTAATAAAACTTGTTTTATAAACGGCTGATACCATGTCCGGTTGATTAATGCGTGTTCTGGGGGCGGGGCTTCATATCACTTCACCAGTGATGTAGGGGCGGGTTCTGAATTAATTTATGTTTTCCCAGCAATAACTTACATAAACCCGCCCTTTACACTTCACCAGTGATTACAGTGATAGTGGTTTTCAATTGCATGAGACACAGTTAATTAAAAACCCAGTTTCTCTGATAAACAGGGTTTTTGGGATGTAGTAACCGGGTTTTTGGGATGTAGTAATGGGTGTCAGAGAGGGTTTAGAACCCGCCCCTAGATAATCAGATTTTGTTAAAAACAAAGCTTTTCAGTGTGAGATATAAAAACCCAGTTTCTCTGATAAACCGGGTTGATAGGATAGACCTTATAATCCACACACAATGCTATCAACAATTAATGATTTATGGTCTTTGTTGAATGCCATTACCAATGACTGCAACTTTATGGCGATAAACGAGTTCGGCGCCAAACCAACCTGTAATTCCTAAAACTGTAGCGACGATTAATGATAGAATTAATCCGGTAAATAGGATAAAATCTCCGGGCTGTTCCCAACGTAAAAACAGACTAATTCCTGACAAGACTAAGGCGATAATATTGCCAATCATGTGAATCCAGCCTGCGCTGTGTTCTCGGACTCGATGGATACCCAAGAAGTCGATCATCCCGGTAATTGCAGCTAATAACCCCGTTAACAATCCTGCTCCTAATAATAGATTAGAAGCTCTAGCCCAAAAAATATCACGGGTTAACCAATATCCGATATCTGTTCCTAACACTCCGACTAAAAAAGCAATCGGAAAGGTGACAATTAAGGGATGTAAAGGATGTCCGGCAACTGCGACTTTACTGGGGACTCCGCTATCGTAATACTCTTGTGGGTCGTTCTCAATAAAAGGGGGAATATTGGGATACTGATTCATAATGTCTCTATTCCTTAGATTAATCTGTCGTTCGGATCATCCCATTGTTATGATTTATTCTGCATCTATCGAAGTGAAGGTTAGAAACTGCCTTAAGGTTGATTATGGTTCAACAATTACTGGGGTTCCAATGGTGACTTTATCGAATAATAACTGTACATCTTGGTTCAACATTCGGATACAGCCATGAGAAGCGGCTTGTCCTACGGTGTCTTCGTTGGGGGTACCGTGAAAGCCGATATAGTTGGTGCCATCCGTCCAAAAGCCTATCCAACGCATTCCCAAGGGGTTCTCAGGGCCTGGGGGGACAATTTCTCCGGTGAAGGGATGTTGCCAAGCGGGTTCTTGAATTTTCTGGATAACTTGATATTGACCTGTGGGGGTTTCCCAGCCTTCTCGACCGACGGCGATGGGATAACTGGTGAGGAGTTGTTGCTGACGATAAACGTAAACTCGGCGATCGCTCAGTCGTATGATTAACTTTAACTCAGGTTGAGTCTGACTGCCAGAGGAGGAAAATTTGCGGACGGATAATTTTCGCGTTGCAACAACTCCATCATTAACCGGGGAGGAAATGACGGGTTGAGGGGTAGCGAGTAATAGAAAAACAACTAGGGAACTCAGGCATCTCAGACTGGAAGTCAAAAATTCTCCTCGCACCATATACTGTTTGTATTGTACGAATCCGTAAACAAATTTTACACAATTTGACGTTCTTGATCCGGAATTTAATATAACACGACCGAATCCTAGCAAAAGAGTAAGATCAGGTAAAGGGTGTCTATCTGCTCTCTGTTGCACTTCTTAACATCTCTGGAAAACAAAGATCTTGGAGGGCCTGAACTTGTTAAACTAGAAAAGATAGAGTCTGCAAAAAAGTTTATAAACTCTGGGTAAACTTTGAGCATCTACTAGACTTGCACCGCTCCAAAATTTCAGGGGAATTTCACGGACTTTTAGATTGTCAAATGACATCTATGTAGGAAAGTCATTTGCTGTTATGAGGTTTTGGGATTGGAGTCAGTGTTAGGAATAACAAAATTACTTTTTGATCGGAAAATGTTTGCTCAAACTCCCACCAATGAGGCGACTTCCATGGACGCTGAACTGATTTTTCCTTTGATTGACAGCATCCTCCCTTTTGAAGTGTGTTTGCACTATCAAGTTCTACCGCTATCATTAATTGATAATTGTTTGCGTCTCGGGGTTGTTGACCCGGATGATCATTCAGCTTTAGATTATGTCAATAAAATGTTAGCTTATCGTCATTGCTCTGTGGAGATACAAAAGATTTCTTTTCCTGAACAAGAGGCTATTTTATCGGCTTATTTATATCATACTCAAAATTCAAAAAATACAGATATAGCTCAAGAAAATTACTCTAAAAATCAGGCAAAAAAAAATGATAACGGTTATTCAAATCCTCAGATAAACTCTAATAATTTCTCGGTTTATGAGTCTAAATCTCAGCATAAATTAGTTGAAAATCATTATACAAAAAATTCGCATACTCTTGAAATCTATACAAATTACTTAAACTATCCGATTGAAGTTTTAGCGACACTCACTCCCGAAAAATTATTACATGAACTCTTAGGTCGGGTTCTGGCGGGTGGAATTGGTCGGCTTTATTTTGAACGTCAAGGCTGTACGGGTCGAATTTTGTGGAGTCAAGATGGAGTGTTACAATCAGTCTTAGAAAATTTGGAAGCCAGTCAATTTCAAGGGGTGATTAATGAGTTGAAGCGGTTGCTAGAACTGCCGTTAATTCCGGTTGAAAAATCCAAACAAGCAGAAATTGAGCGGATTTATAGCGGAACTCATATTTTGTTGCGTTTACGAGTTACACCGGGAGAATATGGCGAAGAAGCAAACTTACAAGTGTTGCGAGGTGCGGCGTTAAAATTTCACCAACAACACAAAATGGCTGTTTTGAGTCGGGATGCTTTACGCTTGGCGCAACAACTGGAGAAAAAACTCACAGAGATTGAACAACGTTCAGACTCAGCGCCTCTCCCCTCAGATAATTTACCCTTGTTAACCCAGTTGCTCAAAACGATTCTTCGACAAATAGAAGCATTACTGCAAAAGGATGAACATTAATCAAACAGGCGGAGAAGAAAAGTTAGATTGATGCTGATCCCCCCGGCTACGCCACCCCCCTGACCAAGCCAGGGTGTTTTCAAAGTCGGGGGTAAAAAAGAAAATAAAAGTGATCTTTTTTTTGTAAAATTTAAAATAGATTACTTTTATTTGATTTAAAAAAAGTTAGGTTAAACAGTATAATTGCACAACTGAAGTTAGTCAAGGATTTTCGGAAAAATCGTGGCAAAAGACATGAATTATGGGTGGTGTTGACTATCATTATTTTGGCACTGCTAACTGGCAAAAGGTTTTTAAATATCCCTCGGCATCATTATAACTGCGAAAACGACCGACTATTATTGGTTTTCGGTTTGGGAAAACTCGCAGCAAACACCAGGGACTCAGTTGTTGAGCGTAGCTTTTTGGCTTGGATTTTTTCATCGGATTAATGTTCTCCAAATCGCACTAAAGCCACCTTAAAAGTAAGGCGGTGGAAAAGAAATATAAAATTTCGATAGCTTTTGCGGTCGTTTGATGGTTTACTCTTGGGGGGGAGTTGAACAAAGCTGTTCCCAAAGTTCCGGCGGAATGTCTTCAAAATGTTCGAGGAGAAAGTCCATCAAGGCTAAATTGCGAAGATCATTCGGTTGGGGATGATAATGGCTGCGTCCCCTCGCAAACCAACGCCGAACCATTGACACCGAACGGAAACAGATCAAGGCGATCGCTTCTTGTTTGACATCCCACTTCCCATAAAACTGTTCGGGTGTCATCGCCAGGGGACAATAAACTTGACATACTCCCCATTTCTAAAGAAAGGGGATTCTCCAAGCCTCACGGCTTTGGATTACTGATTCATTGACAACCCTTACAGCAAGCTAGTTTCCTAACCTACTCCAGAGGGGTGAGTCTCCCCAGTCGTTCATCCCATTTCAGAGATAGTTTCGGTATGCCCTACCGTACTTGAGAAAAAAATGCTTGATTCTCTGTACTTGGTGCTTTAAGGTTTTATATGGCCAAAGCATTTCTTGCAAGAACCCCATACCTTAAGTTTTCAAGGTTCATTGCATCGATTAGATGCTGGGTTTTTCAACTGGTTGAATACCCTGCCAGTTGAGTTATTATAGCATTTGAAAGAGCCTTATATCCCCATACCTAAAAGGTAGGGGCGTGTGCGGCAATTTTTGGTAATCGGGCGAGGAGTTCCAAAACGTTGTATCATGGTGGAAAGTTTAGTTAATTTGCTAGCCAGTGCCAGACGGTGAATGTCTTGGGGCTGGCTTTTGCTTTAGTCTTGTGATAACATTATGGTTGTTACCGCTCAAAATGTCAATAACGGTTTTTACTCTTATGCTTATTCAGACTAAAATTCCACTTGCTCTGCAATCAAGGTTAGATATTTCAATGTTGCTAGAGTCGGTTCATAGACTCCGTTTTCCCATTCACTAACTGTTTTTCGACGTACACCTAACCGTTCTGCAAACTCCGCTTGAGTTAAACCCATGTATCGCCGTAACGCCTTGATCAGTTCTGCATTCCAAAGAACCGTATCCCCAACCCGTTGAACGGTGGGTTTCAGGTTGGCTTTGCGAAACGTAACTTTTTGTTCGTCCAAGTCCACATCTTCGACTCGATAACCCGCCTCCATCCAAGCGACCGCCTGTAACGCCCCTTTTGTGCGGTTACTCCACCAAGCCCGTTTGGTTCGTGCAGAAGCCGGGAGTCGAGCGTTCATCAATGCCTCTATTTCAGCGAACGTTAAAGTCACTTCGCCCTTGTCGCATTCGTGCAAATAATCCAGGAGTGGCTGGTACTTGCTGCCCTCCCTCATGTCGTCTCGTAGTCGGTTGTCAAATACTAGGATGCCATAAATTGAGAGAAGATGAGCGATCGTTTGTAAAGCGAGATTCTCTGCAAACCTGGAATCAAGTCTAAAATCAAAGTATCCAAACAGAATACCGGAAAGAATATGACACCGCTAACCCTGAAACAAAAAGCACGTCGTCGAGGTCGAATTTTTGATTTCGATCCTCTCACTCCCCAAGAAATCCAACAATGGGAAAAAGAGAAAGAAAAACTAGATGAACAGTGTTATCGACATTTTGAAAAAATTCGTTCTCGCTTGATTGAAACTCATTACAACTGGTGCGTTGCAGTCGAACCTGAAAGCGGTTATTACTTACTCGATAAAGATTGGGAAAACCTAATTTTGCGGATTAAAATTTACTGTCCTAAGAGTCATCTGATGATTTATGGAATCAATGAAACGGGAACCTGTGGGCGAATATGATTCAAGGAAGATTTGGAGAAGAAGACGAACTGATTTTTGAGATCGACCTGATTACAGGTGATGGAGAAATTCTTTCTGTTGATGTTCTTTTAGATACCGGATTTACAACGGGTTATCTAGCTATTGATAAGCAAGATATTGATGCTTTGGGATGGTCGAAAATTCAATCTAATATTAGAATTAAAACGGCTCAGGGTGTCGGTAAATTCGATATCTATGAGGGTCAAGTTGTAATTGATGGTCAGGAGTTTGTTGTTCCGGTTCATGTGGGGAGAGATTTACCTGAAACTCTAATTGGAGTAAAATGGCTAAAATTGATGCGGCTGAATGTTGACTATCAGCAAGGTATTTTAACGATGGAGTATATAGAATAGTTGAAAGTTATCAAATTGTTGATGTCACACACCGACAAAGGATGAGCGATCGTTTGTAAAGCGAGATTCTCTGCAAACCTGGAATCAAGTCTAAAATCGAAATATCCAAGCAATTAAACCAGCAAGGGATTATTGCTTTTAATGTAAATAGTAGGTTTTCAAAGTTTCTAAAATGAAGGTTTAGAACCTTTCTTTCTGTTGCTATCGCTATGAGTAATCTGAAGATTATCTTTAGAATCCGATCCACCTATACTCAGTGGTATATTATGATCTACCTCAATATCGTCTCCTATAAACAGAGGTGCGCCCGAGATCGGACATTGATTATCTTGTTCTTTAAGTTTTTCATACTTTTCATCTTCGGAAAGTTTCGTGTTTCTTGGCGGAACTGCATACTTTTTGTGAAAATCTTGAGCTTTTGACAAAAATAAGTCTTTTGTAAAGCTTTCGGAAATATTCCTCCAATCAGAAAAGATTATTTGCAAGTCTTCTTTGATATTTAACCTATGGTATTTAACCATTTCAAGGTTAAGTGGACTGAGAAGAAACCAAAGAATGTAAAAGTCTTGTTTTGTTCGCGGAAATGAACGTTGTCTTTGTGCTTTGAATAGCAAATTCAATTGTTCACCCAAAAATTTGTCTACTTCTTCTTCTCCTCCTTCAACATCTCTATCTAGCAAAACAAACCTGACTTTTTTTATAAAGTTTTCAACGTTTTTTATACCTTTTATAAAGTTCTTTTTTATATCTTCATGTTCAAAAAGACTCTGAAGTAGCTTGGTAATTTCATGGGATGAACCCATTCTGACGTTAATTCCATCATTTCTATTATAAATATACAATTTATCTGCATCCTTACTCTTTAAACGCTGATATTCTAGATATGCTAGGGATGTATAAAGCTCTTCATTTTCCATCCGATCTCTATCATTACGACTCTTAACAAGTTTGATATAAAACCACTTTCTATACTTATCAAAATTATTCCTAATAGCTTTAATTATTTCTCTATCCACCCAAGAATTCCACATCTCGAAAGAATTTTCTCTGATCGGATATGGTTTGTTGTTCAGCCTAACAAAAAGATCAACTGGATTAAAATGTGGATTAAGATTTTCTTGAATTTCAACTACCCAAAGTCCAAAGTCTAAAATTTTATCTTTTAAAGAGTCATCAAAATCATTAAAACTTTTATTATTCAAATCTTTCATAATTTTTAATCCTTTCAAAGAAAATCCAGAATTTTTGCTTTGACTTTTCTTACCATTTTCATCGATATAACTTTCCCCTATAAAACCTAAAATTGTTAGTAGGCGTTGTTGTCCATCTATCACTTCAGAAACACCATCTCTACGCTTAAAGATAAATATTGGAGGAAGACTTATATCTAAAAGAATACTTTCAATAATTGAAGATGCTTTAGATATATTAATTACTTCCGCTCTTTGATAAGATGGACGAACAAGAAACATACTGCGCTGCATGGCTCTATTAATATCATCTATTGAAGATCTTGAAGGTTCTGGCTTGGTCACTCTTAGAGATGCTAATTCACCGAGTTTCGTAACTGTATCGTCATTTTCTCTCTTTCTAATTAGATTTAAGTCATCCCTTGTCTTTTTGTCACCCTCTACATATGTGCTAAGATTTAAACCGAATTCTTGCTCAAATAACTTTGCTATAAATGAGAAACGTTCTTGAACTGATCGATAGTCAAGAGAATCAACAAACTTATCACTATTATCTGAAATTGCACGACCTAAACGTTCAATCAGATCGGGGTTATCAACCTTATATAAATCTACTTCTTCAGTATCTAATATCTGAAATATCCATAACAAACATTCAAAAGCTGGTCGTTTTACAACGAAACTTTTTTCAGTAAATACCTGCTTCATTTTATTAAGCAAACGAACTTTTTCTACAAATTTGCTACGCAAATCATCTACATCCTCTACTTCATTAGCCATATGTTCATACAGTTTATCTAAAGTCTCAGTTCTATTGTTTCCCCATGAGTAATGCCTGATAGGAAACTTATGTAGAACTAAATACTTCCGAATAAACTGTAGTATTTTTCCAGTATCATAACCTTCTTCACTTTTCTTCTTTGGCAAGAATATGTCAGCAATCATTTGGCTAAATTCAGAATCTTTTTTGACAAACTTCTTAAAGTCTTGAAAGACAAAATCTCCATCATAAAAAGCATTATCAATTTCGGGTTTTTTTAGAGGAGTTATACCCGAATTATATCTAGCAAATATTTCTTTTTTTACTTGATCCTCAAGCTTTGAATCTAGTCTGGGTTCGTTAACTATTTCAAATACTATAATTCTAATTTTTGCATCAAGAAAAAAATCAATTATACTTTTTGTTTCGGAATGACTTCGTAAAGACTCGTAATTTGATCTAGCAATTTGCTTTAGAGCAGCCAGACCTTTAGGTGTTAATGAAAATTCATTTTCTTTAAATCGCTTTATTGTTTCAAATCTTTGCCTTCCATCAATTACTTCTGTACCAGAGCCGTTATTAAAAAATATAAGAGGAGGGATCTCAGTACCCAACAATATACTTTCAATAAAGTAAGTGGCTTTATGATCATCCCATACATAATTTCTTTGGTAATAAGGTTTGTAATTAATTTTATTTAAACTGCGTAGGCTAAAAAGTGAATCTATAGATGTTGAATAAGTTTCAGTTTTCAAATGAGATGTGAAAATTCTTTCAAAGTCTTCTTGAGTTAAAAAGCCACTCATTCTCAAGCCCTCACTGACATTTGTATAACGTCTTAATATTTTTATATTACCATGAGTCTAATCACTATTTGGGATCATTAATTGGTCAGTATAAAATTAATTCGTCATTGACGAAATATAATTTGACAATCGACATCAGACATTTATAGATGAATCTTAAATTTTAAGGTTTTAGTTAGTGGGGGCGGTGGGACTTGAACCCACACGACCGTTTAAGGTCAACGGATTTTCATCCTCTCGCAGCTTTCGCTACTGCCGTTGAACATCTGTCCAAACAGCTTTGAGAATTGGACTCTCCCTTTACCCTCGCCTTTACGTTAGGGTAGCTCCCGTCGAGTCTCTGCACCTTCCTAGTCCATGAACTAGGCTTGGCTCAGGATTGCCCTGTCTGTGTTCAGATTTAGGTTTCCCTGAATTTGAGAGCCGTCACTTAAGGGATTTCTCACCTCAAGGCTCAGTTTTCTAAGTCCGTAGCGTCTACCATTCCGCCACGCCCCCAAGTTTTCACTGGTTCTATTCTGTCTTTTTCAGACAGTGTTCTACACTATAGCACAACAAATTCAATTTGTGCAAGTTTTTTGAGGAGAAGTTGCAAATCTCATCTCAAAAGCCACTGAGATAACAATTCAAGACAGCGATCGGGTGTAATAATGGTTCAATGTGTGAAAAATGCTATCACACCTGTTTTATCTGTTGTTGAATCTCAATCACAACTATGTCTATCACCTCTCCCATCGCCATTACTCTGATTCTGTACGTTGCGCTAGCGGGTGCGTATCTTTTAGTCGTTCCGGCGGCGGTGTATGCTTACCTCAACAGTCGTTGGTATGTGGCAAGCTCCTTTGAACGGGCTTTCATGTACTTCTTGATGTTCTTCTTTTTACCCGGTATGATTGTCCTCGCCCCATTTTTAAACTTTCGTCCCAAAGCCCGACAGATTGAGAACTAATGCGACGAATTGATGCAATTGCCATCGGAATCGGAGTCTTCGCCGCCGGGGGCATCGCCTATCTGATCTTACAAGCGATTGGCCTAGAAAGTATAGATGCCGGGATTTGGAGTCAAGTCTTATTAGTCGCTGCTTTGGTGGGTTGGTTATTGAGTTATCTGTTTCGGGCGCTCACCCAAAACATGACCTATAACCAACAAATCAAGGATTACGAAGATGCAGTCTTGCAAAAACGGCTCGAAGAAATGACACCGGAGGAGTTAGCCCAACTCCAAGCCGAAGTCGAACAAGAAAAACAGCAGCGTCAAAATCGGGAAAACTAGCCCTTTCTCCCTTTCCCGGTTGCTGATTTGAGATTCGCTCCCCACCCAAACGATAAACTATGATTTCTGTTTCTCAAAAATTTGAGTCTTTGCGATCGCCATCAACGGACTCAACACACCGCCACTGTGCTTTAATTCCCTTTATTACCGCAGGTGATCCGAATCTCGAAACCACCGCTCAAGCGTTGCAGGTTTTGGATCAAAATGGGGCGGATTTAATTGAGTTGGGGGTTCCCTACTCTGATCCCTTAGCAGATGGGCCAGTCATTCAAGCGGCGGCGACTCGCGCTTTACAACGGGGAACTCGTTTAGAAGCTGTCTTAGAAATGCTACAAACCGTTAGCCCCAATATAAAAGCACCGATTATTTTATTTACCTATTACAACCCGATTCTTCATCGGGGAATTGAACCGTTTTTGCAGCAAATTTATGATGCTGGGGCGCGAGGCTTAGTGGTTCCCGATTTACCCTTAGAAGAAGCACCGAGTCTGTTAAAACCTGCGAGTCAAATGGGGATAGAAGTCACGCTATTAGTGGCGCCAACTTCTCCCAAAGAACGGATTGAATTGATCGCGCGTCAGTCTCAAGGGTTTATTTATTTAGTCAGTGTTACTGGAGTCACCGGAATGCGGACTCAAGTGCAAACTCGGGTTCAAGATTTACTCCAACTGATGCGAAGTATAACTGATAAACCCATTGGGGTTGGGTTTGGGATTTCTCAACCGGAACAAGCCCGCTCATTGCGTGACTGGGGCGCTGATGCGGTGATTGTTGGGAGTGCAGTGGTTAAACGTTTAGCTGAAGGAACACCTTCAGAGGGTTTAGAGGCGATCGCTCAATTTTGTTCGAGTTTAAAAGGGGCAATTTCTGGGGACTAGAATCATTTATTATTAATGATTTTAACTCAAATCTGCTAGATCTATAAATACAAGAATCACCCCAAGTTTTGTTTGGGGTGGGTTTATTTGATGACCCTGATGTTAAATTTTTTTATAGATGACCCCGATCAATTAACCCTCTAATCAACTAGCTGATGAATAGACCAGATTACAAATAACTGATCTCTTGTCCATTCAAGAAAGAAGAACGCTGGAAGTTTAGTGCTCCCATAAACACATAACTTCCAGCTCCTTGAAACCCTCGTAATGTGCCTTTCTATATTTAATTATTGCAGGCAGTTTTTGAGATTACAAGAGGTCTTTTGCAATCACCCACTTTTCTCGCTTGCTCCGACAGGAATTTCCTGAAACTCTCTCTGTATAAGGCTTGTAGGACTAGGATTTTTGAGATTATACTCATGTTTTTTGTCTCAATCTGTCCCATTTTTCACCCAGTTGACAAACGGACAGGGATATGGTACTTTTCAACAACAATTGAGCGAATATAACATTCTTTTAAAAGGAATTGAGGGGTAATCCCTATATTCAATATATCCAATTCTGGATAGGCAGTAAACCGATCAGTCTCATCTCTCCTTTGAATGAAACCCTTAACGGGTTTGATGGGTTCAAATTCAAGCCTTAATGGTCATAGACGCAACTAACGTATTTTTCGCAGCATCTCAAACGCATTTCCCCGCAAACCCATAGGAAGCAAAGACAGCAAAAGTCCTGTCCAAGCTTTCCCCCGTGAGTAAGACTGAGACTCCCAAACCAGTTGTTGTCCTTTTTGAGTCTCGCCGTTTTCAATTAACCGCAGTCCCAGAAAAAGTTGAGATTCTTGTAAACGCGATCGCCGGATATTTTCTAAAGCTTGATCGTCAAACTGATAACTGTTTAAATACTGAACTTTATCTCTAAGATAGGGAATGGCGCGATCAATTCCCTGTTGTTCACTATGGACGCGATATTCCATCAACCGTTCCGGGAGATAATAAGCTTTTTTTCCCGCTATTGCTAAACGGACTAATAAATCATTATCTTCGCAATTTTGAATATTAGGACGCATATATCCGACATCAAGTAACGCTTGACGACGAAATAAAGTTGCGCCAATTTGAAAGCTTTGTTGAACAAATACAACTTGGAGTAAATTTTCCACTTCTCCGGCTTTTAAAGTGGTTCTTCCCCAGCGTTGGGAGTTGGTTTGGGTAGCGATTTCATCGCGAATATTATCAATATTAATAATCCAATGATCCGTTCCGACAAAATCAATCTGGGGATATTGATCTAAAATTGCGGTTGTTTTGGCGAGAAATTCGGGGGTGAGGCGATCGTCATCATCAAACTTGATAAAATAGTCTCCGGTTGCGGCGTCAAACCCTGATCGCATATTGTTACTTTTGCCAATATTTTCAGGATGACGAATATAGCGAATACGGGAGTCTGTTAACTCAGACATCATCTCGGAGGTTCCATCGGTGGAACCATCATCACAGATGATTAATTCAAAGTCTTGTTCGGTTTGTTGAAGAACACTGTTAATCGCCAAGGGGAGGAGATTAACCCGATTAAAAGTGGGAATGCAAATGCTAATTTTAGGCATTCGTTATGACTTGATGATACAGATCAAACCTTTTTTAACTTGTTAATAGAGCGTTGTACAAATCGATTAGCTTTCTCAAACAAACTCGGAGGCTGTAGTTTTGTGGGCTTCTGTTCAGGATGCTTCAAAAAGCGATAATGTAAAAACACATCTTGATAAGGAATATGAACATCTTCACCCTGAGATAAACGCCCAAAATCAACAGAAGAATAACCCATATAGTGAATGCGATGAATCGGTTTTAATCCATCCTGATTGTAGAGAACGTTGTCTATATTGACAAATGGATCAGCATTGGCGCAGTTGCCTGTTCTTTCTTCACCATTAGAACTTCGAGTAAAATTAAAAATGGGTCGGTTTGTCACCAAAGACATATAACTGAATAAATCAGCATCACACCACCAAGATAAAGAGTTAATCCATTCAATTTCGCGATGTTCAATGAGTCTCTTTTTTAACGTTTCCAATTCTTGAACTCCAAAAATTCCAGCCCGAGAACCGAAGAAACTAGAACAGTGAATTTTAGATCGTACCTCAGATTCAGTTAATCCACTATCTTGATAAACTCGATCAAAGTTAAAAGCGGCTACCTCTTTTCGCTTGGCGTGTTCCCAATCATCAAATACAAAATCGTATTCCTCTAGTTTAGTAAACACTTGATCGAGGGGCTTCATTGCTACGCTATCAGCATCATAGAAAACAAACTCTTCAAACTCGCCATCAAAAGCGCACATTTTTCGCAGAAGATTACTTTTATTGTACCATTTTGCAATTTTTTTCTTTGATTGAGTTGCTCGGGGATGAGCCGCCCAAACTTCTTTGGCAAATTCTTCCCAGCGCTGCATTTCTGGATAATTCTCGTAAAGGGTTACATTTGCCCGAGCATTTATTTCGCGTTTAACTTTTTCCAAGCGATCGTCATAAGGGATCACGCAAACCGGAATATTTGAGCCAACATTAACCTCAATACTATTGAGCAAAGCCACTAACTGGTCAAAAACCACATCATTGGCTAAAGTATAAATGCCTTGGGATTCCATTCCTCCACTCCTAGCTCTTCTCAATTTGTTAATGATTTAAACTTATTTTTCACCCCCACCTATGAATAAATTACATCCTCTGAAAATTTTAATGATTTCTTCAACCTTTCCCTATCCTCCTAGTCGAGGGGGAACCCAAGTGCGAACCTTTAACTTGCTCAAATATTTGACTCAAAACCATTCTATCACTGTTGTAACTCAAAGATCCCCAGATGTCACCGATGTGGAAATTGAGGAGTTGCGAGAATACGTTGATCAATTAGTCGTTTTCCCTCGTCCTCAAACTTCAGCAGCAACAGGCGGAACTTGGGCAAAAATCAGGCGTTTTGGTCAATTTTTAACCCAAGGAACACCACCCAGCGTCTTGTCAAATTATTCTCAACAGATGCAACAATGGATTTTGGAGTTTGTGGGTTCGGGAAAATGCGAGGCGATCACTTGCGAACATAGCGTTAATGAAATTTATGTGCGTCCTCAATGGAAACAACATCTCAAAACCGTTGTCAACGTTCACAGTTCAGTTTACGGCACAATTCGCCAACAGTTGGAAACCCACACGGCAGAAAAACCCCTGCGCGATCGCTTAAACCTTCCCCTACTGTATCGCTACGAACAACGCTACTGCTCAAAATTTTCGGCAATTGTCGCAACCACAGAAGAAGATCGCCAACAACTGCAAGCGTTCAACCCCAAAGCCCAATTTGAAATTATTCCAAACGGCGTAGACTTCAGTCTGTTTCCTCTGCGCCCAAAAGATCCGGGAGGACAGCGATTGATTTTTGTTGGCGCAATGGATAACTTAGCTAATATTGATGCGGCTCGTTATTTCAGTTTAGAGATATTTCCTCAAGTGCAACAGCGTTATCCCGATGCAACACTCGCCCTTGTGGGGGCTAAACCCGTCCCAGAGGTATCACAATTATCGACATTACCGGGAATAGAAGTCACAGGACGAGTCCCATCAATGGCAGAATATTTACATCAAGCAACTGTTTGTGTCATACCGATGCGAACAGGTTTTGGTATTAAAAACAAAACCTTGGAGGCAATGGCAGCAGGAGTGCCTGTAGTCGCCAGCGATCGCGGTTTAGAAGGACTCGCCGTTGACGGGGCAAATGTGCCGTTACGAGCCTTACGAGCCAACACACTGGAGGAATATGTCGCCGCCATTAGCCAACTTTTCGAGGATGCTCAACTCAGACAACAACTCTGTGATCAGGGGCGAAGTCTGATCGAAGGCGAATACACTTGGGAACGAGCGGGTCAACGCTATGAACAAGTCCTACTGCGATAAATTGTTCCTCAACGACACAGTAGGGTAAAAAAAGAGAGCAAATAGTAGATCGGAAACCCTGGACAATAGGCGGAGAGCTGACGATGAACAACAAGTTTCACCGAAGAAACCGAACACCCAAAACCCCCCCTCAAATGGTGAGAATCCTGTACCGAATCGGATGGCTACACCCAAAACCCAAAGGTAGCGAAACCTCTGCTGTAGCCCCCATTCAACAGACGTCTAAGCCTTCACGTCGTCGGCAGAGATTACCCCTGCCCAAAAACACTATCCTAAAAGCGGTGTGGAAAAAGTGGATGGCTGATGGAGTTGCTTTTGCTCTGTTATTGGGCGGATCAACTTTACTCGCAGGCGGCGCTTGGTTTAGTTACAAGTTGATTTTAGATCCCGATGTCGGAATTTGGCTCAATCAGTTTTTACCGGCTTGGACTCAAGTTCCCTTACAACCCCATGACGCGATCAAAACCCTTGATCAAGTGGGCCTTAGTCTCGAAGAACAGGGACTTACCATTGGAGAAAGCTTATCCTTACCCCGATCAGATTCTCCCCAATCTTCTCACGCTCTGTTAGAAAATAATCCCTACTTAAACTTCCTCAAACCGTTTCTCTTACCCCCTGAGAAGCTGGTGCAGAATTCGCCGGATTTGTTAGTTCCGGTGATGAAAAAACGCGAACCTTCTCAAGTTAATCCTTGTCCTACAGTTTGTCAGGAAATCGTCGAACTGCGAGTTTACAAAGCGGTGCAAATCCCCTACGAACGTCCGGGAAGTGAACCCTATTATCGCTTGGTTCATCAACTCGAAGCTAATGGGCCTGCCGAATCCTTTGTACTGGCTTCACTGATTAGTAATCGCACCAACCAACAAGGGTCAAATAAACCCCTTCCTCTAACCCGGATTCGTCAATTTAGCGGTAAAGCACCCAGCTTTGGGGTTTGGTTTAGTATGAGTGGTGAACGGGTGATCGGACAAAAGAACGTGCCTTATGGACAGGTGATTCATTACAATCCGACTTATTATTATCTCAGTACCATGTTGGAGTGGAAAAGTTCAGCCGGACAGCAACCGATTTGGGAACAAGTCACCGGAAATAGTGAACCGGAGTTGCTGATTGAGGAAACCATCGGACTTGAACCCCAATTTAATATTTATCAAGTTAAACCTCGTCGGTTTGTTCCGAATCCGATTCAGCTTGCGGATATTTCTTTAGATGAACAAGTGATTGATAGTTATGACTATCGTAAGGCGTTAAGACTGGCTCGTAGTGGCCTATGGTCTCCCGCTTTAGAGTTAATGAAGCCGCTCAAAGAAAATGTTGGAAAAGATGATTCTTATCCTTCAAAATGGCCGGCAGTCGCTCAAGCTCAATTAGATTTGATTCAATTTCATGCTAATATTACAGATGCTCAAGCGGGTGCATCCTGGGCGAGTCCGACGCAAAAAGTCCTTGCAGGTTTAATTGATGGTCGTTGGACAGAAGCGTTGGATGTGGTTCAAAATGAACGGGTCAACTCTGAGCAAATTAATACACTTTTACAGGCTGATGGCGGACGCTTAAAAACTCGCATTCAAGCGGCTTTAGTTGAAAGCCCAGAAGAACCCGATTTGCAAGCCTGGGGTGCCTTAATTGTAGCAGCTCAAGAGGGACGAAATCAAGCGATCGCTTGGTTGGATGAACAGTCTGCCACCAGCGAAAATAAGATTCGGATTCAAAAATTGTTAGATTAAAGAACAGTCACCAATTTTAGGGGTAATTCATGAATTGCCCCTTGGGTGAAAAATTGTTTTAAATTCTTGATTGACAAATGGCTGAACAATGCGAAATAGAAGGGCTGAAGTCAATTCGCCAACGAATCGCTTTTTATCTTGATGATCTAGAAACATCGATTGGTCGATTGTTCAGTTTCAGCATCACGGGTTTAATTTTACTGTCTTCGGTCATTTTTGTTATTCAAACTTACCCGATTTCTACAGAATTTCGGTATATTTTAGAGCAAATAGACCGGGTAATTGTGATTATTTTTGCAGTTGAATATATCGTGAGATTTTGGGTAGCAGAACAGAAATATCAGTTCTTTTTTAATCCCTTTTCTCTGATTGATTTAGTTTCTATTTTACCTTATTTATTGGGGATTTTTAATGTTAGTTTTCTGAGAATTCTGCGCTGGTTGAGAATTTTGCGGCTGATTCGATTTATTGATGTCAAAATTTATATCTTTCGTTTACAAACGGAAGATGGAATTATTTTTGCGCGAATTATCTTCACCCTATTAACAATTATTTTTGTCTTTTCGGGTTTGATTTATCAAGTTGAAAAACCCGTGAACCCCGAAATATTTGGAACCTTTCTAGATGCGGTTTATTTTTCAGTGGTCACGATGACAACAGTCGGATATGGGGATGTAGTTCCCCTGTCAGAACCCGGTCGATTTTTAACTATTTTAATGATTTTAACGGGAATTGCATTAATTCCTTGGCAAGTCGGAGATTTAATCAAACAATTGGTGAAAACCGTTAACAAAGTCGAAACCATTTGTCCGGGTTGTGGTTGGTCAAGTCATGATCCCGATGCCATTTATTGTAAACGATGCGGTACTCGACTGAATCCTAATCCTGGATTTGATGATAGCGAAAACTCCAAAGCTCAAGTGTAGCCAAAAGAGTGATATTGGTCAAAAAATCAATCGGGGAACAGACAAAAAGCCAATTTCTTGACATGATAAAAGAACTATCACCGGGTTCTAGATCAAACAATGATTGCTCATGCTTCCAACATAGAAACATCGAATTCAGAACGGTTACTGCGATCGCTGCGATTACTTTCAGTATATAGTAGCCTGATTGTTTTAATCACAGGATGTATCGTACTCGTTAGCTGGGTAGTAGACATCGAAATCCTCAAAATGTTACCCGAACAAGTCTCTATGAAGCCCAGAACTGCCCTGGGTTTTATTGTCAGTGGTACAATCTTGGGGTTGTGGCATCGCCGATATACCACTCAACATCCTCAATTTCAGCGAAAATTAACGTTTTTAATCAATACAGGTTCATTTTTAGTGATTGTCCTGGGTTTACTGACGCTGATTGAGTATTATTTTCAAATGAATTTAGAGATCGACCAACTGCTATTTTCCTACAGTCTAGATGGAGTCAATGCCGAAGTCAAAAGAAAAATTGCACCAAATATCGCAATCAACTTTATTTTATCTGGATCAGCTTTAATCTTACTTGCTCGTAACAGTTTGCGTTTGGCTCAACTGTTGAGTTTGTTCACCTTTTTTGTCGGACTGCTTGCCTTTATAGGTCATCTCTACACTGTTACACCCTTTTACAGTGCAGGTTCGCTTACAGGCATGGCAATGAATACCGCTATTTGCTTCATGCTACTGTCTCTGGGTATTTTGTTCGCCTCTGCGGATCAAGCCTGGATGCGGGAATTTAGCAGTATCAAAGCAGGGGGTATTATGGCACGGCGTTTAATTCCGTCATTAACCATCTTACCGCTAATTTTAGGCTTATTCATCTTAGTCCTCTACCCCAAATTGAGTTTCACACCCTCATCGGGCTTGGCGGTGAATAGTTTATTGGATGTGGTGGTATTCGTTGTGGTTGTATGGCGGAATGCAAAAACTCTCAACCGGATCGATTTTGAACGCCAAGAAATTCAGCAACGCCTCCTACAAAGTGAACAGCGATTTCGTGCAATTGTTGAAGATCAAACCGAATTGATTTCTCGCTATCAAGCGGATACGACGATTCTGTTTGTTAATGATGCCTACTGTCGCTATTTTGGCTTAAACTCAGAAACATTAATCGGCAATAGCTACAACCCCGTTATTTATGAAGAAGATCGAGAACGTATTTTGCAACAGGTGAACTCGATGACTTTTGAGAATCCAACGGTCACCATTGAAAATCGAGTCGTTGTGAATGGAGAAGTACGCTGGACTCAATGGAATAATCGGGCTATTTTCAATTCTAAAGGAGAACTGGTCGAGTATCAATCGGTAGGTCGAGATATTACTCAACTCAAACAAATAGAAGATCAACTGCGACAACTCAATGAACAACTCGAAGAAAAAGTACAAGAACGCACCGCCGAATTAGCAGCGACCAATGCCATCTTACGACAAGAAATTAACCACCGCCAAGCCGTTCAACGGGAACTGGTGCAACAAAAACGGCTTTTAGAAAGTTTCTTTAAAAGTTCTCCGGTAGGAATGGTCATGTTTAATAAACAATTGCAGTTTATGCAGATCAACGAAGCGATCGCCGAGATGAACGGAGTTTCTATCGAAGCAACTTTAGGTCGTACTGTTGATCAGATTTTACCCGATCTTGCACCCCAACTTAATCCAATTTTTCAGCAAGTCTTACAAACAGGTGAACCCGTTTTTAATCTTGAAATTGCCGGAGAAACACCCAAGCATCCCCGTGTAACTTGCTATTGGCAAATTTCCTATTTTCCGCTTTTCAGACAAGATCATCAAATTATCGGATTAGGCGGAGTGATTGTCGAAATTAGCGATCGCAAACGAACCGAAATCGCATTACGAGAAAGTGAAGAACGATTCCGACGAGCCGTCGTTGATGCGCCTTTCCCGATTATCCTTCACGCCGAAGATGGCAAAATTATTCAAATTAGTAATTCTGTTACAGAAATCACAGGTTACACAACTGATGAAATCTCCAGCATCGAGGATTGGACAGAGCGAGTTTATGGTCAACGTCAGAATGTTGTTTTAGAAGGAATTAATAGACTCTATCAACTTAATCATCGAGTCGAAGAAGGAGAATATGAGATTAGAACCAAAGACGGAAACAGGCGCATCTGGAACTTTAGCTCGGCTCCACTGGGTCAGCTTTCAGATTATAGACGATTGGTTATCTCAATGGCAGCAGATATCACAGAACGGAAACAGGCTGAAGTTGCATTAGCGACTCGCCTCAGACAACAGGCGATCATCACTCAACTGGGTCAGATGGCGTTGTCGGGATGGAAATTAAACGCACTTTTTGATCAGACGACCGCATTTGTTGCAGAAAGTTTTGCGGTTGAATATTGTAAGGTGTTAGAATTACTGCCAGATGGTCAGACCTTGCTGTTGCGTTCGGGAGTCGGTTGGCGGGGCGGCTTAGTCGGTCAAGCAACAGTCGGAACGGATGAAAATTCTCAGGCGGGTTATACGTTGCGAGTCCATGAACCTGTCGTTGTCGAAGATTTGAGAACCGAAACTCGCTTTAACGGCCCAGCTTTGTTGCAGGAACATCATGTGATTAGCGGGATGAGTACCATTATTGCGGGGAGAAATCGTCATCAGCCTTTTGGGATCTTAGGGGTTCATTCGACTGAAAAACGGCAGTTTACCCAAGATGATGTTAACTTTCTGCAAGTGATCGCTAACCTTTTAGCAGAGGTCATCGCCCGTAAGCAAAATGAGGACGAAATTCAGCAACTCAACGCAACCCTAGAACAGCGAGTCCAAGAACGCACTCAACAGTTAGAGGATGCTAACCAGGAAATGGAAGCTTTTGCCTATTCCGTCGCCCATGACTTACGCGCTCCTTTGCGAGCGATTCAGGGATTTTCTCAAGTTCTCGTTGAAGACTACGGCAATCAACTTGATGAGTTGGCACAAGAATATATTAACCGTATGAGTGCCTCAGCCGAGCATCTCGATCAACTGATTTTGGATTTACTGTCTTATAGTGGTTTAAACCGCACAGAAATTAAGTTAGAGACAATTAGTTTAACGGCGATTGTCGAACGAGTGGTTAATGAACTCAAGCTGCAGTTAGATACCAAACAAGCCGAAATTTTGATTGAACCCTCTCTACCCCTTGTCAAGGCGCAACGCAGTATCTTAAAGCAGGTGATCATCAATTTAGTTTCTAACGCGATCAAGTTTGTCGAACCGGGTGTTTCACCTAGAATATCTATTTGGGGTGAGGAAGGACTGGTTAATCAGTTTGATACAGAGACTCAATGGGTGCGCCTGTGGATTGAAGATAATGGTATTGGGATCTCGCCCCAGCATCAAGACCGCATTTTCCAAGCGTTTGAGCGACTGCATGGGATCGAAGCCTATCCGGGTACTGGAATCGGATTAGCCATTGTCAAGCGCGGTGTTGAACGGATGGGGGGACGAGTGGGCGTAGAGTCGGGTTTGGGTGAAGGAAGTCGGTTCTGGATCGAACTCATCGGTGCGGAGTCTGTTAACACTTCTAACGGAGTTGGAAAACGCTATTTCTAGACTCGGGATTATGAGATACTTAGAAACGATGAATAAAACTCAACTTGTTCGCCGCTTTCCTCTGGTTTTCTACACAGGTGGGTCTGTCAACTCATTGAGACGATAAACCTCCATTCAGATAGGATTACAGTTCAAGGTTACTATGGGTATTTTATCCAATGATCGATCTCAATAACTACAGCATATTGTTAGTAGAAGATGACGCGAATGACATCTTGTTTGTACAGAGAGCTTTTCGTCAAGCCAATTTAACCAATGCTATCCACATTGTTAAAGATGGGGATCAGGCGATTGATTATCTCATCGGAAATAATCAATATGCTAATCGAGATCTATATCCTATACCTGTTCTCATTTTGCTGGATTTAAAATTGCCTCGTCTTTCAGGATTAGAGGTTTTACAATGGATTAAAAAACATTCGTCTCTGAGGCGCATTCCTGTTGTGGTTTTAACGTCATCTAGAGAGAATATTGATGTGAATCGAGCCTATGATATCGGTGCTAATTCTTATCTAGTGAAACCCGTCAAGTTTGATACTTTGACTCAAATGATCGAAATCATTGATGCTTACTGGATAAAATTAAATCAATATCCTACAGGCTTATCGATTTAACTTTAAAGTATCGGGTAAAATTTATAGAGATATTAATGTACTTATCTTTTGGAATTATGAGCTTGGAGCAATTGCTGCAACGCATTTTGCTAGTAGATGACAGTCCAGATGATCGTCTTCTGGCGATTCGTGAGTTAAATCGGGAATTTCCTGATATCGAGATCCAAGAAGCCGTTAGTTTAGCTGAATTTTACCAGGCTTTAGAAACAGATGATTTTGATTTGGTGATTACAGACTATGAGCTAAACTGGACAACGGGATTGGATATTCTGCGGGCGGTTAAAGTTTATGATCCCGATCTTCCGATTATTATGTTTACCAACTCAGGCACCCAAGAAATAGCCGTAGAAGCGATGAAATCGGGGTTGGATGACTATGTGTTGAAATCTCCGAAACAGTTTATTCGATTGTCTCAAGCGGTTCGTACTGTTTGGGAAAATACCCAAACTCGTCGCCAAGCTGCTCAACTGCAACTCCGCCTACAATTTTTACTCAATGAGTTAAATGTTGGGGTGTTTCGCTCTACATTAGAAGGAGAACTTTTGGAAGTCTCTGAGGGTTTTTTGCATCTGTTGGGGTTAAGTTCTTTTGAAGAGGCTCAGAGTTTTTTTCAGGAGCAGCTCCGTTTTCATAAAATTGAGGGTAGTCAACAAGAACAATGGAAATGGCAAAGGGAATTAATCTGTCCCAATCAGCAAAAAATTTGGGTACAAATTAGTGAAACTTTAGTCAATCAAAATGGAAAAATGGTGATTGATGGGTTAATTGATGACATTACAGAGCAAAAACGAACGGCAGCAGAACTTCTAGAACTCAATCAAACGCTAGAACAACGAGTTAAAGAACGAACGGTTCGTTTAGAGAATATTAATAAAGAATTAGAAACTTTTGCGTTTTCAGTTTCCCATGATTTGCGATCGCCCATTCGTCAAATTGATGGTTTTGTGAATTTACTCAAACAACAACTCACATCCATTAAAACTGATGAAACGGTTCTGCATTACTTGGATATGATTACCAAATTAACAGAACGTTCAGGCCGAATGATCGATGATTTATTGCTATTTTCCCGGACTGGACGGGCAGAAATGCAGTACACGACTGTGAATATGGAACAGTTGGTTCAATCGATCAAACTGCAAATCGAGTTGCGATGTGAACCCCGAAAAATCATCTGGAAAATCGACTCATTGCCTGCGGTAACAGGCGATCGCAATCTATTTCAACAAGTCTGGCAAAATTTGCTGGAAAATGCGGTAAAATATAGCAGTAAAAAAGAACAAACCGAAATCCACGTGGGAAGTATTTCCGGCGATCAAAAAATCACCTATTTTGTCAAAGATAATGGGATTGGTTTTGAGATGAACTCTGTCAATCGACTGTTTGGTATTTTTCAACGACTGGAAAATGCTCAACAATTTGACGGTTCAGGGATTGGACTGGCTAATGTTCGCCGGATTATTCATCGTCATGGTGGCCAAGTTTGGGCCGAGGGAAATCTAGGCGAAGGAGCAACATTTTACTTTAGTTTACCTCGGGAGCAACCTGAAACTTAAAAAAATATATATAGGGGCAAAATGTCACTCCTTAGGATAGAGAGTTTCATCGAAAGTTTGTAGTATGCTCAGTAGAGTGTTGCCCCTATGTTTAACTTAAGCTAATGCACGCTTTATGGAATACCTTATCTGTTAAAGTTCCATCTCCTGCACCAATGCTACAAATTCTCCTCTTAGAAGATGATCCCGTTGACGTAGAGCTGATCCAAACCACTCTAAAAAGTGGTGGGATTGAAGCCAATCTGATTTGTGTGACTCGACGCTCTGACTTTTCGGAGATTCTGAAAACCCAATTACCCGACTTAATCTTATCAGACTATGTATTGCCAAGCTTTGACGGAATTGCCGCTCTAAAAATTGCTCAAGAATTCTGTCCCCAAGTCCCGTTTATTATGGTGTCGGGGATGTTGGGAGAAGAACGAGCCATTGAGACAGTCAAACAAGGCGCAACGGATTATGTTTTAAAACAGCGCTTAGAGCGATTAGTTCCCTCTGCAAAACGAGCATTGCGAGAAAGTCAAGAACGACTTGAACGTCTTCGGGTTGAGGAAACATTACGTCAAACCGATGACTTATTGCGGGCGATTGTTGATGCTTCTCCGGTGGGAATTATTACCCTAAATCCTCAGAAGAAAGTGATCGCCTGGAATATCGCCTCTGAACGGATTTATGGCTGGCAGAGTCAGGAAGTGATCAATCAAGCTTTGCCTGTGATTCCTCCCGAAGAACAAAACCAGTTTGATCGGTTATTTCAACAGGCTCTACAAAATCATACACTGACAAACTATGAATTTCAACATCTGGGAAAAAATCAAGATTTAATCGAAATTAGTGTTTCCCTCGCTCCCCTGCACAACGCTCTAGGAAATGTCTGTGGAGTTGTCATGACAGCCATTGATATTACCGCTCGTAAACGCATCGAAGCCGAGCGTTTTAACCTCCTCAAACGAGAGCAAACTGCTAGAGCCGAAGCCGAAGCCGCTAACCGTGTCAAAGATGAATTTTTAGCGGTTCTTTCCCACGAGTTGAGAACCCCTTTAAATTCAATTTTGGGATGGATTACATTAATTCAACGAGGTAAACTCAACAAAGTTACTTTTGATCAAGCTTTAGAAGTGATTGAACGGAACGCCTCTCTACAAACCCAACTGATCGAAGATTTACTGGATATTTCGCGAATTAGTCGCGGTAAACTGAGTTTAAGTATTGACTCCGTTAATCTGATTGAACTGATGCAAACGACAGCCGAAACTTTACGCCCTGCGGCTGATGCTAAATCAATTTCGATGGAACTTTTTCTAGATAGCAGTGTTGGCATCATTACGGGGGATGCAAATCGGCTTCAGCAAATTTTTTGGAACTTATTTTCAAACGCGATTAAATTCACGCCGCCCAATGGATCGGTAACAGTTCGATTAAAGAAAACAGAGGATTCCTACGCTAAAATTCAGGTGATTGATTCGGGGATTGGGATTGAGCCAAATTTTCTCCCTTATGTGTTTGAATATTTTCGTCAA
The DNA here is from genome assembly GCF_034932365.1 of Limnoraphis robusta BA-68 BA1. Lineage (NCBI taxonomy): Bacteria > Bacillati > Cyanobacteriota > Cyanophyceae > Oscillatoriales > Sirenicapillariaceae > Limnoraphis > Limnoraphis robusta. The sequence goes on from NZ_JAYGHR010000002.1 coordinate 28,003, forward strand.
GCGGATGCTTCGACAACGCGAAGTCAAGGGGGTTTAGGATTAGGTTTAGCAATTTCTCGTCATTTAGTTGAACTGCATGGCGGCACTATTGATGTAGAAAGTCAGGGGAAAGGAAAAGGGACGACTTTTACCGTGATGTTACCCATTCAGGTGATGCAATCCGATGGGGATCAGCCGGATAAATTGATAGATAATGGGTTAAGCTTGCAAGATGTAAAAATAATGGTTGTCGAAGATCAAGCAGATGCACGAGAATTAATCAGGCTGATACTTGAACAACAAGGCGCACAGGTGATCGAAGCCAGTTCGAGTAAACAAGCATTGGAAATTATCAAAGAATCTATACCGGATGTTCTGATTAGCGATATTGGAATGCCGGATGAAGATGGATATAGTTTTCTCAAAAAAGTGCGTTCTTTACCGCAAGATCAAGGCGGTAATATTCCGGCTTTGGCACTAACCGCTTATACTAAAGAAGAAGATCGACAGCAAGCGATCGCCGCCGGATTTCAGATGCACTTAGGGAAACCGCTTGATATTACGGAATTGGTTCAAGCTGTTTTTCAACTGAGTCCCAAAACGGCTTAATTTTCAGAGAATTTATTGAGGTTTAACACATGAAAGATCCTAAACAAAAACGAGATATTGATCCGGTGACTGTCGTTGCAATCATAATTGCAATTTTGTTTATTCCTCTATTTATTGCTGGATTTTTCCCTTAATTAATCATCTCACAATCTAATCATTGATCAAATCCTTACGAGGTTTGGTGCAGGAAGCGTGCAACACCCAATGTTTCTATAAGTTAGCGATCGCCAAATTTTTTAAAGAATTATCTTTTAGCCAATTACCCAGTCTAGTACATTCATTATCGGGTGGATTTCCTCTATAGTTATTCCCATGATACCTAATAAAATCTTCAAACATTTCTAGTGGAATTAAAATCGTGTCTACTTCCATACCATCGTCAAAACAAACCTTTTCTAGTTTAAATTGATAACCTGCCCACTTGACAGTTGAAAGACGATTATTGACCAGAAGTTCTAGGTTATAAATAACGCAATTACGTTCAAGGTCTGGATTTTTTTTTCCATAGGCAATATACCAGTAAGTATGATGTCGGACAAAATAGATATCCCTTATATCTTGACAAACTTCTATTTCTAGATCTTTTATATTTAGAAAAAAACGTTTGATCTGCTTCATATTTCGCTCGGAATGATTAATTGAGCCAATCGCTATATAATCTTATTAATTTTGCTGACTGTTTTTGAATTCGGCTTGCAAATCAAACGGGGGTCCGTAGTCCCAAATACAAATTTCTAGAGATTCGTTAAAAACAGTTACTTGTAAATGAATGGGAGTCGTACAAGGGAGATTTTTATGAGCGTGATTAACCGCATTGGTAAATCCCTCAGCTAAAGCAATTTGACATTGCCACCAAATGGGTTGAGGAATCGGTTGGGTTTTTAACTGTTGATACCAGGCTAAAACCTCTTCTAATGCGCCTAGATCGCTGTTAACTTGCAGTTGAATGGTTTGTCGGGGAGTTGGAGGGTTTGCCGGGTTTGTGGGGGGTTTAGCTAAGGAATTTATGATGTTTTTGAGAGCTTCTAAGAACTGATATAAAATCGCAACACCTGTCTTTTTAGAAGATGATGTTTCTGAGGATGAGTCATAATTTTTGACAAGTTTTAAGCAGTTTTGACAGTCATCGGGAGTGCGGTTATAAGTCAATTCATCGGCAACCGGAAAGAGAATTTTTAAACCCCAACCGTGTTCGGGAAGTTCATTAATATTAGACAAATTAAGATTATTCATCACCAAGTTTTAGGAGTTCAGAAGGAAAGAATTATGTGCTTAAAACTTACACATGAACTCGGTTATCGATCCAAAATTGTTGAAGTTATGTATGATACAATTCTGATTTTTAATCAGTTCACCGATCCACAAGTCCGCACATTACGAATCACAAGATCGGGTAATTTTAAGGGAACCGGAGACAATTCTATAATCTGTACATTTTGCATCGGAATCACTAACAAGCGATCGCCGAGTTCTAACATTAATTCTTTCGAGTTCAAAACTCGTTGAATGTGACTGGCTAAGGTGGCTGTTTCCTCTTGGGGAGAATCAAACTCAAAGTAATCAGATTCCCCGTTGATATAACGAATCGTCAGACGCACAGTCCGAGATTCATTGGTCTGTTGTTTCCTCATCTCAAAATTCCTCGATAGAGGGTGAGCAAATCCTAACACCGAAAACGAAGAAAAAACTATCGACGACGTTCAGCTAACTTGCGGTAAACATCGCGCAGATCCGCCCGATGATAAGCGATCGCAACCAAGGTGTGATAAAATAAATCAGCAACTTCCGAAGCGATCGCCTCAGTATCATTATCCTTACACGCCATCACCACTTCTGCGGATTCTTCTCCGATTTTTTTCAGAATTTTATTATCTCCCCCCGCCAATAATTTACAGGTGTAAGAGTCTTCTTTGGGGTGATCTCGGCGATCGCAAATCACCTCAAAAACCTCGGACATCATATGACTCGCTAAATCAGCAAATTCTCCTTGTTGTTCAGCAAGTGACTCCGGCTCGACTAAAATCAATAAAGATTGACTAGCCGGATCATACCGCAACCCCGTGACGCTCAGATGGGGCAGTTCTCCAGAAGACGGATTAGAGTCATAAACTCGCCCCTCTTGCAAGGTCTTTTGCAGAGAGTCTGGACTCATCCAAACCAGCGTTAAGACGCGACCCTCCAAACTATCTTGGATGATAGCGGGGATCAATCCCTGCTCGTTGTAACGAATTTTATCAATTGGGAGTAACTGGCTGAAGAAAAGGGGTTTTGAGGCAGACATAAGTTGAGTGAGTGTAACGAAGAACACCTAACTCGTATAAAATATCATTTTGCGGTGCGATCCTGCGGATGTTTCATTCGCTAAGACACTCGCACCAAGACAGTCGTCTTTTTTATCTGTGATTTAGGATTATCCGCAAATTTTTTGCGATCGAAGCATTTACAGAACCCGAACACCGTAATTTTAGGAGAGATACACAGTGGTAACAACCCCATTGAAAACAACAAAGTCAGAAGAAATTTTTACCGCCGCTCAAAAGCTGATGCCAGGGGGCGTTAGTTCTCCTGTACGGGCGTTCAAATCTGTGGGTGGACAACCCATTGTCTTTGATCGCGTTTTAGGCTCCCATATTTGGGATGTCGATGGTAACAAATATATTGATTATGTCGGCACTTGGGGGCCTGCGATTTGTGGTCATGCTCACCCCGAGGTGATTTCGGCTTTGAAAAACGCCCTGGAAAACGGAACCAGTTTTGGAGCGCCTTGTGTTTGGGAAAATGTTCTCGCCGAGATGGTGATTGAAGCGGTTCCGAGCATTGAAATGGTGCGGTTTGTCAACTCAGGAACCGAAGCCTGTATGTCGGTTTTGCGGCTGATGAGAGCCTTTACCGGACGCGATAAAATCATCAAGTTTGAGGGCTGCTATCATGGTCACGCCGATATGTTCCTGGTGAAAGCGGGTTCAGGCGTGGCGACGCTGGGTTTACCGGACTCTCCCGGTGTTCCTAAAAACGTTACCGAAAACACGCTCACCGCCCCCTACAATGACCTAGAAGCGGTGAAAAAACTATTTGCTGAAAATCCAGGTGAAATCTCGGGGATCATTCTAGAACCCGTTGTGGGCAACTCTGGCTTTATTACTCCTGATTTTGGCTTTTTAGAAGGGTTGCGGTTGCTGACCCAAGAAAATAACGCCCTGTTGGTGTTTGATGAAGTGATGACGGGATTTCGCATTGCTTATGGTGGCGCCCAAGAACGGTTTGGGGTGACGCCTGACTTAACAACCTTGGGTAAAGTCATCGGCGGCGGTTTACCTGTGGGTGCCTATGGCGGACGTCGGGATATTATGGCTTTGGTGGCACCGTCCGGGCCGATGTATCAAGCGGGTACGTTGTCAGGAAATCCCTTAGCGATGACGGCGGGAATTAAAACCCTTGAATTGCTGCAAAAACCGGGAACTTACGAATATCTCGACACCATTACCAAGAGATTATCCGATGGGTTGCTGCAAATTGCTCAAGAAACGGGTCACGAAGCTTGTGGCGGCCAAATTAGTGGGATGTTTGGGTTATTCTTTACGTCTGGGCCGGTTCATAATTATGAGGATGCTAAGAAGTCGGATTTAACAAAGTTTAGTCGTTTCCATCGCGGAATGCTAGAACAGGGGATTTACTTGGCGCCTTCGCAGTTTGAAGCGGGATTTACTTCTTTGGCTCACACGGATGATGATATTGACAAGACGTTAGCTGCGGCTAAAGATGTGATGTCAAATCTCTAAACCTTTGAGTCAGAAAAAAACCCGGTTTCTCCAAGAAACCGGGTTTTTAGGATGTAGGAAATATTTGAAGAATCAGCAATGTTAGGTCAAATTTGGCGATCGCTAAAACATTGGTTTCAACGATGGTTTGCTAGAAGTTCAACATCGAGAAGCCGTGAACCGTCTAACACTGAACCGCTAACCTCTGTTAACCCGTTGAGTGATAGGGCTTATGAAGGGTTGTTTCTGCAATTGTTAGCAGGGGTTGATCAAGGATGGGAACAGTCTCAAGTTTTAGATCATCTGGGAAACCGGGTTAATGACCGATTTCTGCACTCTTGGTTACAACGGTTTGGGCGAAAATTAATGGAGTCTCCTTTTTCTCAAACAGAATTGTCTCAACGGATGATCAAGTTGGGTCAAATTGACGGTGGAGAAGTGGGAAAAATTTCGGCTGAGTGGGGGGAAATGCTACAACAAAAAACCAGTCGTCCTTTGAGTGAAGGGGAATATTATCAAGTATTTCAGCAATTATTAGAAAGTTTGAGTATTGATTGGGAAAGTTTTCAAATTGAACCGTTTTTTGAAAAGTTGGGTGAACAGGGAAAGCCGGAAATTTGGGTAAACTGGTTGCAAGAATACAAACAACAAGAGTTAACAGCTTCTCACCCCAATTATCAACAGTCTTCGGTGTTATTATTACTGGGAGAAAAAGCGGTTTCTGTTCCTCAATGGCAAGCTTTCGGAGAAATAGCGATCGCGATGGGAAACTCACTGTTAGAAAAGCAAGAAAACGAATCGATTTGGGAATATGACGGGCTGGATAAAATTCAATAAAAACCCGGTTTCTTTCTTTGATCAACCGGGTTTTTGGGGTTCCTAACGATAATTGGTAAATTGCAACGCCACTGGAAGTTCTTCTTGCTTCAAGCGTTGAATGATTTCCTGCAATTCATCCTTAGATTTAGCCGTAACCCTCACCGCATCGCCTTGAATAGAAGGCTGAACTTTCTTAAATTCATCCTTAATCAGTTTGGTAATTTGTTTAGCGATGTCTTTGTCAATTCCGCGTTTGAGTTTAATTTCTTGTCTGACTCGATTTCCACTGGCGGATTCAACTTTACCATAATCAAAGATTTTCAGAGAGAGGTTTCGTTTAGCGGTTTTCGTTTGCAAAACGGTATGAATTGCATCTAAAGTAAACTCACTGCTGGTATTAACGGTTATTGCATCCTCACCCAATTCTAGAGTGGTATTCGTATCTTTGAGGTCGTAGCGACTGTTAATTTCCCGCATTGTTTGGTCAATGGCATTCACCAATTCTTGACGGTCAAAATCGCTAACGATATCAAAAGAGGAAGTTGAAGCCATAACTAATTATTGTTGATAACGAACAAAAAATCAAGACATTAAACTAAAATGTCTATGAAGAAACGAGAGGTTAATTGAAATCTAGATGACAACTAACCCCAAGGATTAACAGTGAGTAAACTCAGAATGAATAAAACAGAGATACAAGTAGAACCCACTGCAAACATCAGAGAACGGGCGAGGGGAATATTTAAAATATAAAACACAGAATAGAATAGCCGAGCCACGACAAAAATCATCGCACTGGCGGATGCTAATTGTGAGTCCTGTCCCGTTACATAGGCGGATAATGCAGCAGCAGAAAACAGCATAAACGCCTCAAAAGAGTTTTGGTGCGCCCAAGTCGCCCGTTGAGCAAAAGGGGGAAGTTTGTCAAACATGGCTCTGGGTGCGCTCATATCATAGCCAACTTGTAATCGACCATAACCGACGACAAAAAAAGGCAGATAAACCAACAAAAAAGCAACAAAAATTGCATCTATTAGAATTGCCTCAGTCGGCAGTTGCAAAATCCCCATTGATCCTATTTCCTCATCTAATCAAAGTAGAACAATGTGACAATTTTGCGCTGATTTTCCGCCTCCTCACAAGTGCTGAGTAAGGTGGTACTGTCGTGAAAAGCAAAGCAAATCAACTGTTGACAGCGAGAAATAATCTCTTGATTACACAAGGAACTCGCTTCAGCTAGAGACAAGGTATCCCCTTTAGGATTTTCGACTAAATGGATCACTTGTTCGAGTTGTACGCGAGACTCTCGGGGTTGACGATCCATACTTTGAGGTAAAATAACCGTCAACAAATTCGGATCGGCTCGCATTGCACCTCGGATAGCGGCTGAGTTGGTACCCGTTGCACCCGATGTAATAATGTGATTTCCCCCTAATGCCAGCGCATAAGTCATCAGTTCGATGAGATTCTGATGAGTCAGGGGAACATGACGAGATCCCAGCACAGCAATTCGTTTGGAACCTGTTTGCTGGATAGCTGCGAGTTCTTCTAGAAATTCATCTACTCTGGGCAGATCGATAGATTGGCTCAAGGATATTCTTAATCGTATAGCAAGACAACCCTGTAGATTGTAGCAAACAAGTCGCCATTTTTCGATCTTGGTTAAATCATCTTAAGACTTGGCACTGGGGCGTTACCCGTTCCCGGTGGTTTCTTGGCTGTGAATCTGCTATCGAAAACTGATATAACACGGTATAAACCGTATTAATGTTTCGTTCCTAAGATTGCAAAGTTCCTTCTCGAGCGGTTTCCGCCTGTCTTGGGCAGCATTCCCTCTCTTGCAAACTTCGCTAAGATTGCGAACTAAGTCTCGCCGGAAACCGCGCCCGTCGCAAGTTCGCGCTCTCGACGGAAACCGCCAAGTCGCGAGTTTGCGCTGGCGCCCGCAGGTGGCGCGGGGTCTGCCCGCAAGATCGGACTTTGCGCTGCATCACCCCGGACTGTCGGCTTCCCCCGGTCAGACAGGCATTTCACCAAGAAGCCCTCGGCATATCAGAAACAAGTTCATTATTAATTAGCTGAAAATCGCTTTATTCCTCAGAATTACATTGATTTGGGAGAGGTTGAGGTTGACGCTGAACTCCCGTTTTTGTTGGGTCATAACCCACTAATATAACATCTCCTTTCTCATCTCTTATCCAACCCCTCGCCGGAACAATAGTTCTAGAATCAACAGTATTATTATCCCGTTTTTTTGATTGTTGTTGACGACGTTGGGAGGAACGATTAACTGAAGGAGTCACAGGTTCAATCAGAGATAATTCTAACTCGGGAACTGAAAATAAATCTTGAGTGGGGTTGAATGCAATACCGCCTCGTCCAGTTATAATAAATTGACTGTCTCCTCTCTGTTTGCAGGGGTCTTGAGCGATTAATGCAGCCGGGTCAACAACCCTTTGAGGCAGATCAACTAATCCCGAACTCGGGTCAATTTCTGTGTTGAGGTTAACCGTTCCGCTAAATTGGGGGCCGAGTTCAGAAGTTGCCGTAATATCGCTTGCATTAGTTGCTTGTTGACGGAATTGAGTTCCAAAAATAGCATTAGCATTAACAATCACTTGACCCCCGAAAGCTTGTTGAGCGTTGGCGGAAATATCGCTATTTTCAATGGCAACTAAAGTATTTGCATTCAGAACAATATTACCTCCCGTTGCTTCTCCTGTTGCGTTGGTGGTGATGTTGCTATTGTTGCGAAGTCTGAGGTCGTTTGTATTAACAATAATATTCCCCTGACCTGCCGTTGTGTCTGCGTTCAAACTGGCTTGATTATTAAGGAGAATAGAAGGCGCGTTAATCACTAAGTTTCCTGCGGGTTCTGAAGTCTCAGAACGAACATCAATAGTCGCTCCATCTCGAACCGTCAAGTTTTCAGCATTAACTGTGAGTGTTCCCGCTCGACCTGTAGATGGAAAAAAGGCTGAAGCTGCTAAAATACTATCACCACCCACCAGTTCCACATCGTTGGCCGTAACCGTTAAATTTCCCCCGTTGCCATTACCAAAAGTTGCAGTTGATATATCTGCTCCCTCTCGAACCGACAACCGTTGAGTATTAAGGGTTAAAGTCCCACCATTTCCCGTTGCTCCCTGTACAACAGAAGCTGCTAAAATACTACCACTACCCACCAATTCCACATCGTTAGCCGTAACGGTTAAATTTCCCCCATCTCCATTACCAAAAGTTGAAGTTAATATCTGCGCTCCCTCTCGAAGGGACAACCGTTGAGTATCAAGGGTTAAAGTCCCACCGTTTCCCGTTGCTTCTCGTTGAACGGAAGCACTCAACCCGCTACTACTCACCAGTTCCACATCGTTGGCAGTAACGGTTAAATTTCCTCCATTTCCGATGCCAAAAGTGTCAGTTGATATAAATGCTCCCTCTCGAACCGACAACCGTTGAGTATTAACAGTTAAAGTGCCACCGTTTCCTCTTGCGTTCGGTTGAACGGAAGCTCCCAACACGCTACCACTACCCACCAGTTCCACATCGTTGGCAGTAACGGTTAAATTTCCCCCGTTGCCATTACCAAGAGTTGCAGTTGATATCTGCGCTCCTTCTCGAAGGGACAACCGTTGAGTATTAAGGGTTAAAGTCCCGCCATTCCCCATTGCTTCCGGTTGAACAGAAGCACTCAACAGGCTACCGCCACCCACCAGTTCCACATCGTTGGCAGTAACGGTTAAATTTCCCCCGTTGCCATTACCAGAAGTGTCAGTTCCTATCTGCGCTCCCTCTCGAAGGGACAACCGTTGAGTATTAAGGGTTAAAGTCCCACCGTTTCCCGTTGCTCCCTGTACAACAGAAGCACCCAACAGGCTACCACTACCCACCAGTTCCACATCGTTGGCAGTAACGGTTAAATTTCCCCCGTTGCCATTACCAAAAGTGTCAGTTCCTATCTGCGCTCCCTCTCGAAGGGACAACCGTTGAGTATTAAGGGTTAAAGTCCCACCGTTTCCCGTTGCTCCCTGTACAACAGAAGCACCCAACAGGCTACCACTCACCAGTTCCACATCGTTGGCAGTAACGGTTAAATTTCCCCCGTTGCCATTACCAAAAGTTCCAGTAAATATCTGCGCTCCCTCTCGAACCGACAACCGTTGAGTATCAACAGTTAAAGCCCCACCGTTTCCCGTTGCTCCCTGTACAACAGAAGCACCCAACTGGCTACCACTACCCACCAGTTCCACATCGTTGGCAGTAACGGTTAAATTTCCCCCGTTGCCGTTACCAAAAGTTCCAGTTGATATCTGCGCTCCCTCTCGAACGGACAACCGTTGAGTATCAAGGGTTAAAGTCCCGCCGTTTCCCGTTGCTTCCCGTTCAACAGAAGCACCCAACGCGCTACCACTACCCACCAGTTCCACATCGTTGGCTGTAACGGTTAAATTCCCCCCATCTCCCTCTCCAAAAGTTGAAGCTGATATTTGCGCTCCCTCTCGAACTAACAACCGTTGAGTATTAAGGGTTAAAGTGCCACCATTTCCTGTTGCTTCCTGTACAACAGAAGCACCCAACTGGCTACCACTACCCACCAATTCCACATCGTTGGCTGTTATCGTTAAATTTCCCCCATCTCCATTACCAAAAGTTGAAGCTGATATCTGCGCTCCATCCCGAACCGACAGACGTTGAGTATCTACAGTTAAAGTCCCACCGTTTCCCGTCGCTCCCCGTTGAACAGAAGCTGCCAACCCACTACCACTACCCACCAGTTCCACATCGTTAGCTGTAACGGTTAAATTTCCCCCATCTCCATTACCAGAAGTTCCAGTTTGTATCTGCGCCCCCTCTCGAACCGACAACCGTTGAGTATTAAGGGTTAAAGTCCCACCGTTTCCCGTTGCTCCCTGTTCAACTGAAGCGAATAAACCACTGGGAAGCTGACCATCACTAGAAGTTCCTACCAGTTCCACATCGGTCGCCGTAACGGTTAAATTTCCCCCGTCTCCGTTACCGAAAGTTCCAGTGGATATCTGCGCTCCCTCTCGAACCGACAGATTTTGAGTATTAATAGTTAAAGTCCCACTGTTTCCTATGGCTCCAGGTTGAACTGAAGCTGCCAAAGCACTAGAAACTTGACCATCAGCAGAACGACCAACCACTTCTACATTAGTAGCAGTAACGGTTAAATTTCCCCCCTCACCTTGACCAGAAGTTCCAGTGAATATCTGCGCTCCCTCTCGAACCGACAGATTTTGAGTTTCGATAGTCAAAGTACCACCATTTCCTGTTGCTCCCTGTTCAACTGAGGCTCCCAACTTACTACCCACCAGTTCTGCATCGGTAGCAGTAACGGTTAAATCTCCTCCATCTCCTTGACCAAAAGTTGCTGTTGATATGAATGTTCCATCACTAATAGATAAAAGATTGGTTTGGATATCAATATTACCTGCATTTCCAAAGGAATTTGGAAGCACGATGTTTCCTATAGCACTGTTTTGATCTGTTAATCTCACAGATTCTGTAGCATTAATCCGAATATCTCCAGCTTGAGAAGGTTCTGTATCTAAGCTTTCACCATCTTCAATACTCAGCAAGCCGCTAACTTCTGCAACTCCATTTGTAACTTGACTGCCACCTGAAATTTCTAGATTCCGAGCATTAATCCCAATATTACCTCCTGGATTACCAACAACACTAGCAACAGCACCGTTTGTTAGTAAAACATTTGCTCGCTGTACGTTGAGAGGAAAATTTAAACTCCCATCTGGGTTCAGTTCGACTATTCCGGGTTCAGATAATCCCCCCAACTCTAAACGACTCCCCGGAGACGCAATTACCCCACTTTCAAACCGCACTTCACCACCAATTAATGCAATTGTTTCTTCGGGTGGTACATACAATCCTGAAGGAGTACCATTAGGGCGGATACCGTTTCTATCAACGAGTTGTGGTAACGTTTGATTAACAATTGTTCCGGGATTTTCTCGAATATTCAAACCCAACGGCATATTTATTGTTAATAATGGCGGTGCTTCCGGGTTACTGGCTGCAAATTCAAAGCCATTTTCAAATAAAATACCATCGGCAGTTGTGGCAAAGAATGAACCGCCTACATCTAACCTGGCGTTTGGTCCAAAGACTATTCCCGCAGGATTGATTAAAAATAGATTTGCATTCCCCAAAACGCCTAATGTTCCGAGGATTTCTGAGATATTTCCCCCGGTAACGCGAGTTAGTATATTGATAATATTATCGGGATTAGAAAAGTAGGCTCCCCGTCCCTCTCTGATATTAAATTCTTGAAAACTATGAAATAAGTTAGACCCCCGTACCGCACCCCCATCGATGCGATCGCTATTAATTCCGCGAATGTTAACATTAGGAGTAACAACGGAGTTTTCATTACCCAAGCTGTTATCGGGGACAATCTGCGCTGAAGTTGGTAATATATTAATAACCGAGTACAGTGTTGCTAGAGCAACGGAAGTTGGGAGGATTGTTGGTAGACAAGGAAATTTTTGATGGTTCATAAATCCTGGTTTTTCCGGGTAAGATGATTATAGAGCTTACCAGCAAAACTTTCAAGTTGTTTATAAAATTAATGAATGGGGAGGATTTAAGTAAACATCTCTACTGACTTCTGATACAATATAAAGAGTTCCATTATTAGACTGACTCAAGGAAGATTTAAAAATGACAATTTGGATTAACGAACAACTTGATCCGGCTGGGCTAATTTATTCTTGTATTGCTTGTTGTGATCAGGAACAAGCCAAAGCCTGTCACGAATCTTTTGATAAAAACTTGACAGAAACTCAAAAACAACAAGGTTGGGTAGCGCAGATGAGAACTGTTGAGTCTTGGGATGAAGTGCCAGTGAGTGCGTTAAAGTTAAGCTGAATCTAGTATTTTTATTTTAAATCACACAGGATTGACTTTTTTGGTGGAGAAACTGACCACAAAGACAGGAAGACACGAAGGTTTTTTCTTGATGTTTTCTGTAGAGTTTTTTGGGATAGTGATTTGATGATGAAATCTGAAAAAGGCTAACCTTAAAAGATTAGCCATTCCAATCTAAACCTCAAAAATTAAGCTCCCAAGTAACGACGGAGAAAACTTTCTAAGGGTTCCATCTTCATGTCAAACATCAGTTCTAAAGTGTCTATTTCTTCGGGAGTACAGAAAAATTCATTTCCCAATAACACTCGTAACGTTCCTAAATTCTTCTCAGCATCAGCATTCAATAAACCGATGGTACCCCGTAACCCATCAAATAAAAAAAGTGGTGGATTAATAATAATTGGCTCTTTGTTAAAAACACGGCTAAAAATCTGAGGAATATCTCCCCGACTAATAATTTCTGGCCCGCCAACAGGTAAAATTTTATTCTGAGCGGCTTCGACAAAAACCGAATCAATGGCAATTCGCGCTAAATCATCGGTACTGACAACAGAAGTCCGATTTTGAGCATCACCAATTAACAAATAAATCCCCGTTTGTTTGAACCGTTCCGCTAGAGGTAATAAACTGGAAGCAAAGGCAGAAGGACGTAAAATGGTATAATTTAAACCACTGGTTTGTAAATACTTTTCAACCTCTCGTTTGGCTTTAAAAACAGGTGAATCTTCATAACCGCGATCAACACCCAATACCGAAATAAACACAAAATGTTCAACTCCGGCTTCTTTGGCTGCATCAATTAATTCAATATTAGCCCGATATTCAATTGCTTGGGCTTTCCCTCCCGAACCATGCGAACTAATCACATATTTTACCCCTTGACAGGCTTTGTAGATATCTTTATCTCGTTCTAAATCTCCGATAAAAATATTCGCCCCACGACTTTCGAGTTCAGAATACCGAGAGGTTAACCGCACAAACCCTCGGACTTCTTTTTCCTGTTGGCGTAGGCGGCGTACAATACGGCTACCGAGTCCACCTGTTGCTCCGGTTACTAGAAACATGATTGTTCGTCCTTTTACGCAAAACCCGTACAGGAATATGTTAACGAATATTCGAGCTATAATTCATGGAAGTCGTATAAAACAATTCCCGTCTCTGGATGATTTCCGATTCCTACATAGCCACTTTTGAGCATTTGATTGAGAACTTTTTCGACTTCCTCAAAACTCGCTCCTGTCGCCATGACGCCTTGTGTAACGGATAGTTTACCGCCTCGGGTTGCAGCCGCTTTCAAGAGCTTAACTCGCAATTGTTCTTGAGTGGTTGGGGTAATATTATAAGTAACCGCAGGGGTCGATGAGTACAAAGGTACACCTGTGCTAGAAACGCCCAATTTGGCTTGAATTTTGGCGTTGTGTTCGTCTACCATCCCCGGAATCAAAAATAAATCTAAAAATTGCCCAAACCCAAATAAACCAAAGGTACACAACCACAACAAACCCGTGCCAATTTTGCCATTATAAAAACGGTGCAGTCCATGAAACGGGCTAACAAAACAAGCCGCCCACAATAAATAACTAATCCCAACTTTATTCATTGATTTTCCCTTAAGATCGGTTGTGCGATCGCGTTCAACCCGACAACATAAAAACGACTTGGGGAATTCCCCAAAAATTGATTAAATATAAGTTTAGCGAACTTAACTCTATCTTAGCCAACAGTCACCCATCAACCCAGCTTGTCAACGAAAATTCAAGATTTCAAGTCCAGTGTCAGATCTTATAATGATTACAGCAGTGCGATTGTAAGTTAGGACAGCTTCATTACTCGGAAAAGCCCGAATAGAAAAACCACGCTCGACACAGAGAACAGTCAAGAAGCAAATCTTAGTGTCTTAGTGTCTTAGTGGTGAATTTTCCTATGCTTGGCAAGCATTACATAATTCAATGATCGCATTGAGATGGCTGTCTGTACAAGGACGGATAATTGACTATTAATATCTTGTTGCTCATTAAATAGAGACAGCCAAAAAAAGCCCCAACCGTTGGGCTAGGGCGAATGAGTCATCTCGGATTAATTTCTATTTAAACGGGTTGTATTAAAAGACAATTAAACCCTCTCCTACAACGTGCAGGTTGAGGGTTTATATTGACTCAGACTATATTTTAAATTCACTGAAATTCACTTCTTTTGAGATTAGTCTTCCCATTTATAATCGTGATTCGGAATACCTTCAAAGGGCTGTACACCAATCATGGGATAACTGTCGTCGCTGGGGCTGAAAATGCGAGCAGCAGCTTCGGAGACATAAACAACCATATCTGCAAGGGCATGAAGAATATTCATATCTGTTCACCTCTGTCTCTGTCAATTGATATTGATCTTCTACACTTTTATAATAAAGTAAATAACAGTGATTGTGTGAACTTGCAACATTTATTTTCAATCACAGAATATTTACAATCGTTTAAGTTGTGTTACTGTTTTAGGGACGGTTAACCGACTGAATGAGGGTTGGAAATGCCTACAGGATAGACCGTGTTAAGTAAAAATAACAAGAGTTAAGTTCTAGCAACAATTGAAACGAATCGCAATATTATTTTTCAGGATAAAAACTTAAATTTAGAAACCCGGTTTCTTTGAGCAACCGGGTTTCTGGGAGTTTAACTGATGAAAGTTAACTATTTTGAGAGGGAAAGGAAATTCTTTCTGGATAGTTCTGTCTTGAAAGTTTCTGCTACTTCCTGTGGTGTCGGTTGAGCATCAGGATGTCCTGAAAAAATAGCCCATAAAGCAGCAATATAGGCTTCTCCAAAAAGTGTTGTTAGCAACGCAGCCGTACTTCCTGCTAAAATTCCACCGACAAGGCTACCTGCACCCGGAATCAGTTTCGCTAAACCACTGAGCAACATATTACCTCCTAGTTTACACCCTCCTGCAATTACACCAGAGATGAGTGTTCCTAAAGATGCTTGGCTTAAGTCTAAACCGAACACTACACTGATACTGGCTAACATTGTAACCTGTATAGGAACTAAAGCTACAGCATGAGAAAATGGTATGGGAATAGCACCCACACTAGCAGCACTCGTTGCTGCGGTAGTTACAATTACATGAGAGCGTTTGACTTTTTCTCGAAGAGAGACTTTTTGAGCGGCTGCTATTGCATTTCTTTGCCCCTCTGGTACGATTTGCATAGTTATATCAATTAATTCTTTTAAACCCATAACGGTTTGCACATGACCATCATCTAACTGCTCAGAAATTGCCCTTACACGAACTACATTTTTAGCTAGAGAAAGTTCTTGTTGTACTGTTTCTCGAAAGCCATTATCTGCTCTGGCTTTAGTAATTACACCAACAACAGGTACATATCGACTGAGCATTTCCACAAGCTCTTTATCTGCATCTTCAACCCGTCGGATATCTTCACAAATACACACCCATGCAATATGAATATGGCGGTTGGGATCGGAATGATTGCAACGTTCTTTTATTAGGTTTTCTAATTCACAAATTGTTTCTTTGTACTTGGCAACCTCCAAACCTCTACTATCAAAAATTGTTAGAGGGAAACCTTCTTTTTTAATCTCTCGTGTAGTGGGTGTAACAGGTTTACCTTGACCTGTTTCGGCTAGATTTTCATGGAAAACAGCATTAATTAAGGTACTTTTACCAACACCCGTTTTACCCGCTATTAAAAGATTGACATTGCCGCGTAAATTTATAGCAGTTTTCATCGCCAATTCGAGAATTTTACTGATATCTACTTCTTGACTTTGTGCTGTTGTGTAATTCATCTGAATTGATTCTCTAAATTCCAAAAGTTATCTTGTACAAAACCCAACCTAAAGACCTTTAGTAATTGCCTTTTGTGCATAGCCATTATTTTCCCAAGCACCTGTTACAAAGCCTGCAACACCAACGATAGCTAAACCAGCCACTGGGATTTTCTGCAATTTCTTAAATTCGTGAATTTGGAAACAGCGACAATCACCTGTTGTTACTAAACGCGCCCAGTGTTCACAGTTAAATCGAAAGAGTTCATACTGCCAATTTTTGTGAAACTCATCAACAGAGATATGCAAAGCCCGAGTCATGTTATTTCTAGACCAATGATGAACGTATTTAGCGGGGTGAAAATGCTTGTTAATTTTCCAAATGTCTATTTCACCTTTATCTTTTTGGCGATCGCTATGAACAGGTTCCCAAGCTAATGACTCCGTATCATTCAGTTGCACTGAGTAATGCAAGACCTTCTTATTTTTGCGCTCTCGATGATACAACAAACGTCCAAAGTCTGAATACTCTTGATTAGCATCAATCAAGTTATGAATTTCTTTCTTATTCATCAAATTTTGCTTGTGTATACAAGAACTCTGAATCGAGAAAAATCTGGCAAAGTAACGATAATCAATACAGTCTTTTAGCAAAATTATTTTTGCTGTCTCCTTCAGAAAAAACCTGTCTTTTTCCCCTAACTAAACTTATGCGTCTAGTTTAAAACTAAATATTGCTCGCTGTCATCCGTACAACCACTGAAAAATAAAAAATTTTAGAATACTCTCAAACTTGTGAAGATCACGTAGGTATGAAAGGGATCAGGTAAAAATAGTGTTTAACCGATCCGACAGTTAATTTTTGGGGTCTATGGGTTGTGATGGGTTGGAATACAAAAACCCCTCGCCTTCTAGGAGAGGGGAAGGGGTGAGGTCAAAATAGGTTTATAACTGTTGTGATGGCTTAGGCTTACCGTTAACCGAAAGAAACCCGGTTTCTGTGAGAAACCGGGTTTCTGGGTTAAACCCTCTAATTTTGGGTCATCCAACTGGCGCATTCTTGCATTTGTTTTTCCATCGTGATACTATCAGTATGATGGCGGTGTCCGTGACCGGGAAGCACCCACTCAAACGAATAATTTGTTAACTTTTTCATGGAGTTAATTTGGTCTGACCAGGAATACCAACAGTAGCGACGAAAAGCGTAAAGTTGATTTAACGAGTCTGACCAAGCAAGATGATCACCTGTAAATAAATACTTGTGATTGTACAGTAAAACTGTATGACCTTTGCTGTGTCCGGGAACGGGAATAATTAATAGATCGGGAGCGAATTCGATCTCTTCAAAACCCGAAAGTTGAATTTCTACCGATTGGGTGTCAGCAGTGATATCATCAGTATGAAGAATGCGATCGCATCCAAAATGATCGTGAAATTTTTGATGATCGGCGACATCATCCCGATGGGTGAGATAGAGATAGCGTATCCCTCCTAATGCTTCTAAACGCTTAACGAGTGGCGGCGCAAACCGAGGGGAGTCGATGAGAATATTACCATCTTCGCGTTGAATAAAATAACTCGCCGCAGCAAACGAACTTTCAGAATGGTAGCCGCAATGATAAACGTTATCTTCGATTAAAAGGGGGAAACTTTGATGTACAATTTTAATATCATGGGGTTTTTCGACCGTACCAATTGAAGCAGTCGGACAGGATAACAACGCCTGCATTGCTCGCAGTTGTTCGGTTTCATTACTCGGTTGATGATACACGGCTGACTGTTCACCTGCTCGATGAAAAACCTCCGGGGCCATCCAGCGACAGGTATCGCAGTCAATACAGCTTTGATCGACGTAAAAGTTACCGCTCTGGTTTTCGGAGCGACGTTGTTTGAGTTGAGCCATTGTCCTTTTCCTTGCTGGTTAACTCATACTCGTTATGAGTTTATATATTTGAGCATATACATATTTTATCTAAAATGTCAAGTCAAATCCTCTTCAAATAGTTAGAGACGCCCTCTGAGGGCGTCTATACAGAGTCAATGGGTTAAACGTGAGCTATAACTTACTAAGCGACTGGAGAAGCGGATTTATTTTCCTCTTTTTTCTCCGTTTCTAGCTGCTCTGAACCCCCCTGTTGCAGTTGCTTGAGATGAATATTGTTGACCTGACTAATAAAGTTTTCAATGGCTTTTTTCGCCATTTGTTGTCGTTGGGTAGGGTCATTAATATCGTAGCAACGATAAGCCGGAGTAATTCCTAAGATAAATTTCTCTTGTTCTGCTTCTAATAACTCAACAGTTTTATTAGCCGCGATCCAAGTTTCTTGGAAGGGAAAAGAAGTGACGATACTGGTAACAATGGAGGCTAATGCGGGAAACAGCACGGGAAGCCACTTTAACCAGCCTGAACCCGAATCTAAGCGTTCTAGCAAGACTAAAATCGGTGTCACACCTGAGAGAATAATCGTAGCAATTTGTGAAACGTAATAGATATTTCTGGAGTTATCCCTGGTTTTTTTGTAATCTTCAATCAACTCCATAGAATATTTTAATGCCTTTTTTCTGGATAATTGTAGGGAGGCATTTGAGGAGAGACCGTCTGTTTCCGGTGTATACATATAATTGTATAGTTCGGAATGTTGAGCTAACTTAGACTCAACTGCACTTTTTTGATAATTCTGCCTCAATTGGCCATTGGTGAGAAACAGAAAAATGAATAGAGAGGTAAAAACTGCTGCATAGATGCGGAGTCGATCTTCTCCTAGCACAAATAACAAGATAACAGTACCAATAGAAGCTGCCAGGATCAGATACTCAACTATCTTGAGGAAAAGGTAAATTCCGGGAAGTTGATCGTCTGGACTCAAGGCTTGATTTGCTGGGGTTTCCACTGAACTAATGGCGTCTAAGTTGGCCATAATTTCTCCTTTGTAAACTTTTGAAGCGTTGAAAATTATCCTAAGAATGAAGATGAGATGAGCCAAAAAATAGACTCATCAACCCTCAGATATTTCAGTTATAACTCAAATCAAGATGCTGAATCAAGTATTTTGAGTAAGAACCTTTTTAACAAGGACTTGAAAACCGTCAGATCCAATCTGTCTATTTTTCTGGGTTGTCGATATTTTCTTTACTCTTTTATTGTAATTTCTTGACGCAAAGCCTCTTCAACTTTTTGCCATTCGGCTTCAATTTCTAAGAGTCGTTGAGCCGCAGTTCCCGACACAAAACATTCAATTTCTATTGAGTCCGTTTCCATTCCCATCCGTCCCATATATTCCATTTCTTTACACAGTTGAGAAAATTTCATCGCACCTAATTGAGCGCTACTGGATTTTAGGGTGTGAGCCGATTCTTTCAGAAGTTTTGCATCTTCAGACTGAACTCCCGTCCGAATTCCGTCGAGATGTTGAGGGGCTTCATTGAGATAAGTCTCAATTAAAATATTAACAAACGGCTCATCTTCATCATCATATTCTCGGAGGTTTTGCAAGATTTTAGCATCAATAGAAGGAACATCAGCAAGGGGTTCTTCGTTGGGTGTGTTAGTCATTTCAGGTGAGGAATAGCTGTTATTTGATGAGTGTTGTTCCAGGGGAATATGTTCAGGCGTAAGGGGATATAAAGGTTGACATTTTGCTAAGGCTTGAGCGAGTTCTTCTCGACGAACAGGTTTTGTGACATAATCATCCATACCCGCAGCCAGACACATTTCGCGATCGCCTCGCATCGCATTAGCTGTCATCGCAATAATTGTAGGTTTTCTCGGGCGTTCATCGCTACCATCGCCATATTCTTTACAGATACGACGGGAAGTTTCTAAACCATCCATTTGGGGCATTTGTACATCCATCAAAACCACATCATAGGGTTGTCGTTTGAGGGCATCTAATACTTCCACGCCGTTCCCGGCAATATCCGCTCGATATCCTAATCTTTGTAATAGTTTGGTGGCAACTTTTTGATTGGTAACATTATCTTCAGCGAGTAAAATGCGTAAAGCGGCGTGATGTTGAGGAATATTAAGTGGCCCAGACTCATCGAGATGTTTGAAGGGAGAGGAATTTTCTATCGTTTCACTGTCGGCAAAAATCTGAACTAATGTATTATAAAACTGAGATTGTTTCAGGGGTTTATTAACGAATCCCGCACAGTTAATATTCGTGCGTTCGATGCGTTTGACAATGTTGGTGTTACTCGCATAGTTAAACATAACTAAGTGAACAGGTTGTCGTTTGGGATTATTTCGGGTTAAATCTTTTTCGAGTAAACGAATTTTACGAGCGAGTTCAATTTCGTCAATATCCGGCAAATTAATACCGATAATCACTAAATCTAAGCTAGGATTTTCTTTAATCGATTTTAGGGCATCAATTCCAGTTTTTGCAACAATGGGGTTCATACCCCAAGCTTTGACTTGTCGAGTGATCACCGTTTGATTGACTCCATGACTTTCGACGATCAGAACCAGTTTTCCTGTGAATAATTGATCGGCAAATTCATCAGATAATGAAGTTGATATGGCTGATGATTTTAGGGTAAAATAAAAGATAGATCCGGTATAATCCAAATTAGGGATTTCAAATGACGCGGGTGGATTTCCAGTCACGCTAGAGATCAGAGATTCAGATTTTGAGGATTTTTGTTCGGGTTGAATCCAACTGACAACCCACATTTGTCCGCCCATCATTTCACTCAAACGTTGACTGATTGCTAGTCCTAAACCCGTTCCGCCGTACTGTCGAGTCGTGGACGCATCCACTTGAGAAAAGGCTTTAAATAAACGGTGCATTCGATCAGGAGGAATCCCAATTCCGGTATCTTTAACTGCAAATTGTACTTCATAAATAGGCGGAGATGAAGAGGGTTCGATTTCTACCGTTTCTACAACAGAAGCTTCTGATTTGTTCACGGCTTCAGGAATCACCACCGTAGAAGTAACCGAGACAATCACTTCACCTTGATTGGTAAATTTAACCGCATTGCTGAGTAAATTCACTAAAACTTGGCGTAAGCGAGTCACATCTCCAATCATCACTTCCGGCGTATTCGGATCGATAATGTAAGCTAATTCTAAGCCTTTTTCGGAAGCTTTAGCTGAAAGCAAGTCTAAAGATTCTTCGATGCAGGTTCGCAGCTTAAAAGGCTGATGTTCGAGTTCTAATTTACCGGATTCAATTTTTGAGAAATCGAGAATATCATTAATAATCGTCAGCAAAGCATCTCCACTGGTGCGAATGGTTTCAACAAAATCACGCTGTTCCGCATTTAGGTTCATATCCAAAAGTAATCCCGTCATCCCAATTACCGCATTCATCGGTGTACGAATTTCGTGACTCATGGTGGCGAGAAATTCACTCTTAGCACGACTAGCGATTTCTGCGGCGAGTCTGGCTTCTTCTAAGGCTTTGTTTTTATCCGCTAATTGTTGACGACTTTTAACTTCATATTCTAACAGTTTGGCTTGGAAAAGTGTTAAACCGACTTGACTCGCAACATCTTCTAAAAATTCAACTTCTTCATCCGTCCACTGTCGTAAACTATCGCATTGATGTAACATAATAATGCCATTGGGTTCACTATTGTAGGACGTGCGAACTGCTAACATTGATTTTAATCCCATACGCCGACACATAGGCGCTGATGATTCTAACAACGAATCAGCAAATACATCTGGTGAAACAACGGCTTTATCTTCAGCGAGTAGTCTTTCAATGTAGGGATTATAATTCACAGAAATCTCTAAATTCAAGGTAGACTCATAGCCGACTTCTAAATATTCAGCCACGCAAGCCAGATGAGGATAAGGTTGAGGAATATAAGTATAAATCGAACAGCGATTTACCCCAAAAACCCGACCAATTTGTGTCGCCGTTGTTTGAAATATTTCCTGAGTTTCTAACTTAGAACGAACTTTTTGGGTGATTTGCTTCATCAATAATAAGTATTGATTCTGTCGCTGCAAATCTTGTTGTGAATTTTCCCTAGCGATTTCACTTCCAATATAACTGGCCATCAGTTTGATAATTTCGAGATCAATAGACTGGAATAATGAGCGAGGTTTCCGACTCATAAAACTGAGGGTACCATAGACTCGTCCTTCTACCTTAACTTGGGTGCCAATATAAGCTTCTAAGCGTCGAATTGTATAGGCTTCGTGATCTTTCCAAGGTGAGTTTTTAATCGACTCTATACAGACAACATCCTCAGAACGTAAAGCCTCCCATTCAAAGGTTTGTTCGAGGGAAAAAGTATCACCTTTTGTAAACCCAAAGGGGAAATCTTGGGATAAATAAGCCGAAATAACTTCATAACGATCCGCTCTAACTCTGCCTAATAAACCAATATCCATTTTAAAGCGATCGCATCCCATAATCAAGAGTTGATTGATATGAGCTTCAAAATTCGCCTCCGAGTTAATCGCAATTTCATATAATTGGCGAATCACTTGCGATTTTTCATTAAGTTCTTCAGAAATAGCTAAAGTTGTGATGCAGGGGTTGAGGGTTCCCGTTATTCCTATCACCTGATTTTCGCTATTCCAGACTGCACAGGCTGAGAGTAAAACTCGTTGATAGGGGGAAGCATTTTGATCCGGGTTGAATTCTGATTTTTCTGAATAATCAGAGGCATTTTGCAGTCTAAATTCCTCGTTGATAGACTCTAACTCCCCTCTCAAAATCGCTTGAGAGAAAGACGTAAATTTCAGGTGATCATCGGGATGAATATAATTAATGAATTCAGTTCCTAAGCTTTCAGAAACCAAGCATCCGGTTTGTTGAGTCCAGGCTTCATTTACAAACGTTAATTGACCTTGATAATTTAATTGAAAGAAAACGGATTTTTGACGGCTATTAAACTCTAGTTGTTGCGAGGTGTTTCGATGGTTTTCAACAATATCTTGACTCGATTTAATATCAGTCTGATTGCCAATCATCCGAATCGCTTCACCATTTTCTGCCCAGATTGTTTGTGCTTGACATAATACCCACTTATAGCGACCATCTTTGCATTTTATCCGATATTTCAGAACACAAGAGTTTGTTTTTTTTGCGAAGTGTTCTTTGAGAGTAGCACGAACCGCTTTCAAATCTTTATGATGAATTCGACCTAACCATTCTTCAACTTTAGTCGAAATTTCAGGGTCTTGATAGCCTAACATTTGTTTCCAGGGTGTTGAATAGAAAACCTCTTGGGTTTTTAAGTTCCAATCCCACAATCCATCGGGATTAACAGATGAAGTTAAATTTGATAGTTCTCCGATAGAATTAGCGTCTAGTTTTGCAGGTTCAGATAACCTTTGAATCGTTGCTTTCATCTGTTGAATTTGCTGTTGCAAACTTAAAATTGTCGAGTGCATCGATTTCGGACAAAGGATTTGCAATAGAATCGTTCGAGGCGAAATAATATTAATCGGATAACCACTCTCATCAAGCACAATTAAAGGCAGTTGATAATAATATTTTTGCATTAAACTCAGCGCCGATTGCACCGCAGCCTGCGATCGCACCAGTAAAGGAGGCTTATTACAAATCGCACTGGCTCTAATTTCACTCAGATCAAGTCCCAATCCTTGCACTTGAATAATATCACGACTGGTAACAATTCCTTTTAACTTACTGGTATTTTTTCGAGAAAACTGAGATTCGCCCGTAAAACCCGAAGACGTTTCTCGATTAGAAGAAACAGTTTCTGTAATCACCACACAGTTAACTTTATATTGAAACATTAACTGGGTTAGATAACTAACTGAAGCGTGATGAGGAGCATGAACAATGCGAATAGCATGAGCCGATAGTTGAGCAATTTTAATTAAATTATCGGGCAGTACAATCGGCTGAATAATCGAATTATTCGAGTTTGAATTATTGTCATAATTTGCTAAAAACTTGAAAGAATTAGAGCTATTTTTATCAGCAGATGAGGATTGAGATTGAACCAGTCTCAGCAGATGCAACGGGGTGATCAGACCAAACAATCCCCCAAAATCATCCAAAATCGGCAGATGATTAATCTGGTGTTTATTGAACAGAGAAAACAGAGAAAAAACATCTGGAATTTCCGACTGTTGAACAGCAATCACAGAACGAATCATAATCTGTGAAATCGGAAAACCCTTCAAAGAATCACCAATAGAGTTGAGCTGAATAATATCATGTTCTGTAAAGATGCCCAACAGAGACGGATTCGTAGCGGGAGCAACAGGTTCCTCTATCACTAGCACATAGCTCGCACCTGTGCTGCTCATAAGCTGAATCACCTCTTCGACAGGCGTTTCTGGTTTTGTGGTAACAGGATGACGATCAATCGCTTGAGAGATAGAGGGAATTAACATAGGGGGCGGTGGGAGGTGCTCGATGGTTGAATCTTAAGTTAGAACAGTAAAAATGCATTGAGTAACAAATCAGAAGGTATTGGTGATCGTAGCTGTTGGGTTTGACTCCAAGTTTCCAGGACAAAGGGATTGTAGATTAGGAAAGAGACTGAGTTAACCCAGTAAGCCTGACAGCCAAGCCAATCTCCAATTGAGAGTGACCCTCTATTACCATTTTGACCTCTTACTTGCAAATCTCTCAGATTTATCCGGAACCCGTAACGTGTAACATAGTAACTGACAACTGACAACTGACAGTGGGTTACTGCTCCCCGACTGCTGTTGTGTCAGATCTCTCAAGGAGCTGCCACTTTTTTGATGAATATTTTAGATTCTAAAGGTCGCCTGTTTGGAAAAGTCAGCATTTTGGATTTCGGTGCTGCTTTTGTGATTTTGTTAGTGATTGTGGGAATATTTTTCTATCCGGGTACATCCGGTTCTGTGGCTCAGGTGGGTGTGACGACTAAACCTGTAGAAGTTGATGTAATTGCTCTAGGTTTAAAGGGACGTGACCCCAACGCAATGATCAAAGCCAATGAAAAGACAAATTTGATTATCCGTAATCAACCCTACGGACAGGTAGATATTAAAAGCCTTGAAGTTTTACCCCGACTCATCCCGGTTGCTCAACCCGATGGCACTTCAAAAGCTCGACCTGACCCGACTGCTGAGTACACCTACAGCCATAATATCTTAATGACGTTAGTCGGAAACGGTCAAATCACAGATAGCGGGCCTGTTTTGGGGAATATTAAAATTAAAATCGGCACAACGGTTGAACTCGAAGGTAAAAACTATAACTTCAACGCAACCGTGATTGATGTGCGGGTAAAAAGTTAAAACGCTGTGTAGGGGCGCAACGCTTGCGCCTTCCAATCCCCCCAATTTCAACGCCTTCAATCCTTCCAATTACTGCGCAGAAGCCGGATTTTCTGGGGGTTCCTCACCTTGTTGTGATGATTCCGGGTCCGCACTCTCCCCGGAAGCTTCGTCGGTCATCTGATCGCCTTCTGGGGGGAAAGATTCCTCACCTTGTTGTGATGATTCCGGTTTCACACTCTCCCCGGAAGCTTCGTCGGTCATCTGATCGCCTTCTGGGGGGAAAGATTCCTCACCTTGTTGTGATGATTCCGGTTTCACACTCTCCCCGGAAGCTTCGTCGGTCATCTGATCGCCTTCTGG